>CAJXII010000005.1 GCA_913054415.1 uncultured Arcobacter sp. | reverse complement strand
AAATGATACTTTTTTAGAATTGGATGGTAGATTTTATATTATGGATTTATTTGGGATATATCCTAATCTTATTTTAGCTATAATAGTAAGTATTATAACAAATTATGGATATAGATATGAACAATACTTCAATAATCATCTTAGCCGCTGGTGCTGGGACAAGGATGAAATCAGATTTACCAAAAGTGCTACATAAAATTAGTGGCAAAGAGATGCTTTTTTATGCTATAAATGAAGCAAAAAAAATAAGTGATGATATTACAGTAGTGCTTTATCATCAAGCCTCTTTAGTGCAAGAGAGTATGGAGAAATATTTTGATGATATAAATTTTGTAATCCAAGATCATCAAAACTATCCAGGAACTGGTGGAGCTGTAAAAAATATAAAAATCAAACACTCTAAAGTTTTAGTATTAAATGGTGATATGCCACTAATCCAATCAGATGAATTATCAAAATTCTTAGATTTCAATACCCCTATTGTGATGTCTGTTTTAGATCTTGATGATGCAAGTGGTTATGGAAGAGTCGTTATAAAAGATAATAAAGTTCAAAAAATAGTAGAGCAAAAAGATTGTAATAAAGATGAGTTAAAAATCACAACTGCAAATGCTGGAATATATTGTTTTGATACAAACTTTTTAGAAAACAATTTACCACAACTAAATAATAACAATGCCCAAAAAGAATATTACATCACAGATTTAGTAGAAATAGCTATTAAAAATAATCTTGAAGTATCAGCTTTGATTGTAGATGAAGAGAATTTCAAAGGGGTTAATTCAAAATATGATTTGGCAAATGCTCAAGTTTTACATCAAAATAGGATCAAAAAGGAGTTTATGACAAATGGTGTAATTATGAGATTACCAGATACAATTTATATAGATTTTGATGTCAAAATTGAGGGTGAAACTATACTAGAAAATGGTGTCACACTTTTAGGTTATACAACATTAAAAAATGCTCATATAAAAGCACATAGTATAGTAGAAGATGCTTTTATAAAAAATAGTGATATTGGACCAATGGCAAGAATTAGACCAAAAAGTATTATTACAGATTCACATATAGGAAATTTTGTAGAGGTGAAAAAATCAACCCTTTTTGATGTAAAAGCAGGACATTTAGCATATCTAGGAGATAGCGAGATAGGAAGTGGCACAAATATAGGAGCAGGTGTTATCACTTGCAACTATGATGGAAAAAATAAATATCAAACTATCATAGGCAAAAATGTTTTTGTAGGAAGCGATACTCAACTTGTAGCTCCAGTTGTTCTTGAAGATAATTGTATGATAGGAGCTGGAAGCACTATTACAAAAACAGTAAAAAGTGGCGAACTTGTAATCACACGAGCAAAAGCAAAAACTATAAAAGATTATTTTTATAAATTTTTTGTAAAAGGTAAATAGGTTATAGGCAGAATACAGTATAGTAAAAATAAAATTTAAGAACTACAAATGGATGAGATATTAGAGTTTGAAAACAACAAAGTAGAGTACAAAAGCCTAAAAAAAATATTTGGTAAAAATGCTGATTTAAAGGACTTGGCTAAGACTTGCGTGTGTATGGCAAATGCACAAGGGGGATATCTCATCTTAGGTATAGAAGATAAAAACAAACTTCCTACTCAAGCACAAAAGATTGAACAAGAAAAGCTAAATAAAGTCATAAAAACTTTAAGAAGTTTTACAGATAGTGTAGGGCTTGTCAATCCTGACATTAAAAAACATGACAATGGCGGAGAGTATGCTGTTGTGCAGATATATCCTTCTTTAAAAACCATAGCAACCACAAGTGATGGTAGGGTATATATTAGAGTCGGTGATGAGTGTGTTCCTATAAAAGGAGAAGAGCTTACAAGATTAGCACATGAAAAAGGTGCATTTCAATGGGAGTTGGTAACTTCACGGTATAATTTGGGTGATGTGCCACAAGAAAATATTACAAAATTTATAGATGATATCAGAAATTCACAAAGAGTAAGTGAGTTTATAAAAAATAAAGAAGTTCATGAGATATTGGAGTATTTTCATCTTATAGATGATGGTAAGCTTACTAATCTTGGTATTTTATGGCTTGGAGATTATAAACAAAGAGGAAAACTAAACTATCCTTTGACTGTTCAATATATACTATATAATGAAAATGAAGAAAAAATCCGTAAAGTTGAGTGGAATATAAATCAATACAACCCAAAAGAACTATTGCTTGAGATAGAAAAAGAAGCTGTTGAATTAAATTATAGCTTTGAGATACCAAATGGACTATTTAGAAAACAAGTAAGACACTATGATAAAACAGTTATAAGAGAGCTTTTAGTCAATGCTTTTGTGCATAAATCATATACAATTTCAGGTGATATATTTATCTTGATATATAAAGATAGATTAGAGATAAAAAATCCAGGAGGTTTACCTCTTGGAGTTACGAAAAATAATATATTACATCAGGTTCAAAGAAGAAATCCAAAACTTATAGATACTTTTAAAGCTTTAAATCTTATGGAGAGCGAGGGAAACGGATATGATTTGATCTATGAAAAACTAAGTTTTGATGGTAAAAGATTTCCTGAGATACAAAATGATATAAACTATATGAAAGTTACAATTTATTCAAATATTGTAGATGAAGATGTTTTGCAGATTTTAGATTTTCTAGCGAAGCATTATCAACTTACTCAAAAAGAGATTATCACTTTAGGTGTAATAATAAGAGAGAAAAAAATATCAGGTTTTGAACTTGCAAAAATATTGCAATTTCAAGATGACAAGAGGCTTAGAAAATGGGTAGGTGGTCTTATAGAAAAAAATATTGTCTTAACAGAAGGTAGAACAAAAGGGCTTATGTATACAATAAATCCTAAAGTAATCTCATCTATGAAACATAATCTAAAACCAAGTTTAAAAACCATGGAAGAGCATACATTAAGAGCTTTGATCAAAGAAGATTTAAAAGCTCATCCAAAAAGTAAAATTTCACAAATTCACCAAAGGATGGATGATTTAGATTTAAAATATCTAAGAAGAATTGTTTATAAGATGTATGATGATGGTGAGTTAGATAGAGAAGGGATAAAAAGCAATATGGTTTATTTTTTGGCAAATAAAAAAAGAAATGAAAAAGAAAATGAAAAAGAAATTTAATAAAACACCGTATTTATGGGGTTTTCTCTTTTTTAAGTTTATTTTCTAGAAAAAAGAAAAATATAAATATGGTATAAGGCAAAGATGGACACAATAACAAAAGACAATAATTTGCAAAATCAAAATATAGTTTTCCAAGATGGAGAGATAGAACTTAAAGTATCTATAGAAAACAAAACAGTATGGTTAAATAGACATCAACTATCAGAACTTTTTGATAGAGATATAAAAACTATAGGAAAACATATAAATAATATTTTTAAAGAGGATGAATTAGATAAATATACAGTTGTCGCAAATTTTGCGACAACTGCCTATGATGGTAAAATTTATCAAACAGAATATTATAATCTAGATGTAATTATTTCTGTTGGTTATAGAGTGAAATCACAAAAAGGTGTCAAATTTCGTCAGTGGGCAACTTCAGTTTTAAAAGAGTATATTTTTAATGGTTATACGATAAATCGTGAAAAAATAACTCAACAAAGACTTTTAAATTTAGAAAAAGATGTTCAACATATAAAAACTCATATACAAAATGATAGTTTAAATATAACTCAAGGCATATTTTATGATGGACAGATTTGGGAAGCTTATGAGTTTATAAATAGTTTATTAAAAGCTGCAAATAAAGAAGTAGTGTTAATAGATAATTATATTGATGATAGTGTATTAACTCTATTTAGCAAATATCCAAAATTAAACTTTATAATTATTACAAAAAATATATCTAAGCAATTGAAATTAGACATAAATAAATACAATTCTCAGTATAATAATCTTAAAATAAAAACTTCAAATCAATACCACGATAGATTTTTATTAATTGATAATCAAACTTATCACATAGGAGCTAGTTTGAAAGATTTAAGCAAGAAAATATTTGCTTTTAGTAAATTAGATATAGAGATATTAAGATGAACAAGATAATAAAAGATGAAAATTTACAAGCTTTGATTTTTACAATAAGAGATATGCAAGTTATGCTTGATAGTGATTTAGCAAAACTTTATCAAGTAGAAACAAAAAGAATAAATGAAGCTGTTAAAAGAAATTCTGATAAATTCCCTAATGACTTGATGTTTAAATTAACTAATGAAGAGTTTGAAAACTTGAGGTCGCAAAATGCGACCTTTAAAGAAAGCTTAAACAGAAGAAAGTATTTACCAAAAGTTTTTACAGAACAAGGTGTTTATATGCTTGCAACTGTATTAAAAAGCAAAGTTGCAACAGAAGTTACACTATCTATTATGAGAACTTTTACAAAAATGAAAAACTTTTTGATAAATAATGCAACTATTTTTGATAGATTAGAAATTATAGAAAAAAGGCAAATTGGATTTGAATTAACTGCAAATGAAAAAATAAATAAAATATTTAATATTATTAGTAAAAATGAAATTCCAACCCAAGGCATATTTTATGATGGACAGATTTGGGAAGCTTATGAGTTTATAAATAGTTTATTAAAAGCTGCAAATAAAGAAGTAGTGTTAATAGATAATTATATTGATGATAGTGTATTAACTCTATTTAGCAAATATCCAAAATTAAACTTTATAATTATTACAAAAAATATATCTAAGCAATTGAAATTAGACATAAATAAATACAATTCTCAGTATAATAATCTTAAAATAAAAACTTCAAATCAATACCACGATAGATTTTTATTAATTGATAATCAAACTTATCACATAGGAGCTAGTTTGAAAGATTTAGGTAAGAAAGTGTTTGCTTTTAGTAAACTAGATATAAAGATATTGGTATAAAAGGAAAAATAATGCTTTTAAAAAATAAAAATATTTTAGTAGGAATAACAGCAAGTATTGCTATATATAAAACTTTAGAACTTATAAGACTATATATAAAAGCAGGTGCAAATATAAAAGTAGTGATGAGTCCATCTGCCACAAAATTTATCACACCACTTACATTTGAAACAATATCACAAAACAAAGTTTTAATAGAAGAAAATGAAGATTGGAGCAAAGCAACGATTAACAACCACATAGATATAGGCAAATGGGCAGATATATTTATCATAGCTCCAGCTACAGCAAATACTATCAATAAACTAGCAAATGGTATTGCTGATAATTTATTACTTCAAACTGCACTAGCATATCCTAGAGTAAAACTACTTTGCCCAGCTGCTAATACTAATATGATACAAAATCCACTAACTCAAGCAAATCTAAAGATGTTAAAGCTTTGTAATTTTACTACCATAGATCCAATATCTAAAGAGTTAGCTTGTGGAGATGTAGGCAATGGTGCTATGGCAGATATTGAAGATGTTTTTCATAAAACAGTCCAAGAGCTACTAAAAGATGATTATTGGATAGATAGAAAAGTAGTTCTAAATGGTGGTGGAACTATTGAAAAAATTGATGATGTTCGATATATTAGTAATTTTAGTAGTGGCAAAATGGCAATCTCTCTTGCTAAAGCACTTTACTACAAAGGTGCTGATGTATGTTTAGTTTTAAGTGATAAATCTGAAATCTCTACAATTAGCAATATTCACACTATCAAAACCCAAAGCACTCAAGAGATGTTTGAGTATGTGCAAGATTGTATAAGAGTAGCAAAAAAAGGGAAACTTACCAATGCAACACTTATGGATAAATCTGAAGTTAAACTAATTCAGAAAAAACCTTTTTTCTTTGGTGTAGCAGCAGTATCTGATTATATCCCAAAATATCCACAAAGTGGCAAACTCAAAAAAGATGACATAGGCTCTAGTTGGAGTTTGGAGCTAAAACAAAATATCGATATTTTAAACTCAATAGATAAAGATGGTATCTATACAATAGGCTTCAAGGCTGAATTTGATAAAAATAGTGCAAAACAAAATGCCCTAAATATGATTCAAAATAAAAATATTGATGGGGTTTGTTTAAATATATTAGATGATGATCTAAATTTTGGAAGCAATAATAATAATATAGAGTTTTTAACAAAAGATGAAAATATAAAAATAAGCGGTGATAAACTAAGTGTTAGTTTAGAATTGATTAAAAATATAAAAAAGAGTTTTGATGAATAATACAAATCTACCTAAACATATAGCTATTATAATGGATGGCAATGGCCGATGGGCAAAAGAGCGAGGATTAAAACGAACAGCAGGGCATGAAAAAGGTGCACAGATTGTAAGAGAGATCACAACTCATTGTAGCAATATTGGTATAAAATATCTTACACTTTATGCTTTTTCTACAGAGAATTGGAGCAGACCAAAACTAGAAGTTCAATTTTTGATGAAACTGCTTGATAATTGGCTAAAAAATGAACTTGAAGTTTATCTAAAAAACAATGTCCAATTCAAAGCTATAGGAGATATATCAAAATTCTCTTCAAAACTTCAACAAACTATAAAAGATACAGAACAAAAAACATCTCATTGTTCAGGACTTACACAAATATTAGCTCTAAATTATGGCTCAAGAGATGAGATAACAAGAGCTGTCCAAAAGTTAGTTACTAAGGGTCTTGAAATATCGCAGGAGAATATAAATAATCATCTTGATACTGCAAATATTCCAGATGTAGATCTGTTAATTCGCACAAGTGGAGAGGTAAGAGTATCAAACTATCTACTTTGGCAAATAGCTTATGCTGAGATGTTTTTTACACAAACTTATTGGCCTGAATTTAACTCAAATGAATTAGATGATATTATAGATGATTTTAACAAAAGAGAAAGAAGATTTGGTGGTATATAGTTGGAGATTTTAGTTTTTCTTTTTGGACTTATATTTGGAAGTTTTTTAAATATGCTTATATATAGGCTACCTTTGGGTGTTTCGTTGATAAATCCTAAAAGATCGATATGCCCTAAGTGTAACTATACTATAAAATGGTATGAAAATATTCCACTATTTTCTTATATATTTTTAAAAGGTAGATGTTCAAATTGTAAAGAAAAAATCTCTATTATTTATCCTATTGTAGAGTTACTTACTGCAACTATTAGCTTATTGTTATATCTTAAACTAGGTATTTGTAAAGAGTATTTTATCATATTAGCAATCTTCTATACACTTATTATCTTATCATTTATAGATTGTAAATATAAAGAGGTGCCTGATTATCTTCTACTTATTGTATTGATTTTAGTATTTAATCTATCCAATATGCACTTTCAAGCTATGTTGATTTTTGCTGGTGGTTTTGCGATATTAGAATTTATCCTTACATTTTATATCCAAAATATCAAATCAAAACTTACTAATAACGATGAACTCAAAGAGCAAAAGGCACTAGGGGAAGGCGATATTCCAATCATAGCAACTATTGGAGCAATCTTAGGAGTAAAATTAGCACTTGTTGCTATATTTTTATCAGCTATTTTTGCTATAATACCATCACTAATAAATCATTTTATAAAAAAAGAGATACAAACACCGTTTATTCCCTATTTATCATTTGGATTATTTATAACATTTGTATTTCAAACCAATATAATAAACTCAATAGGATAAGATTTGAAACTTTTAGATAAATATATATTTTTGATATTTTCATCAACATTCTTTCCTATTTTTATCACACTATATACTATCACTTCGATTATATTTTTAGTAAAACTAGCTTCGCTTACATCTATTATTCAGATGAATTTTTTGGAATTATTGCAACTATATTCATACTCAATACCTACGATTTTATTTTATACACTACCAATATCATATTTTGTAGGTAGTATTTTAAGTATATCAAAACTATCTAGCGAATATGAAACTATTGTAATTACTAGCTTTGGATTAAATCCTTTAAAACTTCTAAGACTTTTTATCCCTACTACTTTAGTTTTAACTATAGGATTACTTATTATATCACTTGGACTAATCCCAAAAGCAACATACCTAAAAGATAATTTTTTAAATATCAAAAAACAAGAAGCACAATTTAATATTAAACCTAGTGAGTATGGACAACAGTTTGGTGATTGGCTTTTATATGTTGATAAACAACACGATAAAACTTATGAGAATATAACTTTGCTACAATTAGCAAACTCAAAAGATTATCTTATCTCTGCTACTACTGCCAAACTTAAACATCTTAATAATTATCTTAGTTTAAAACTAAACAATGGTAAGAATTTTACAATATCTACACAAAATATACAACAAATTGATTTTAAAAATATGTTATTAAATCACAAAATTATTCAACCTAAAAATATTATCACTTTAAACGATTATATTAACTATTGGGATGATAGAAAACAAAATCTATCTAAAAGTAAAGCTTTTAGCTTTTATATACTTATATCATTGTTTCCATTGTTATCACTATTGTATATAGTGATTATTGGTTATTTTAATCCACGATATGATAAAGATAGAACTACTATGTATGGTTCAATCATATTGATTGTTTATGTTGCTTTTGCAAATAAACTATCTGCTTTGTATCCCAATGCTGTGTTGTATAGTTGGACTATATTTTGGTTGATCTTATCTTATATCATATATCATATTACCACTAAAAAATCTTACTAAAATGCAAAATATCAAACTAATCTTAGCTTATGATGGAAGTATGTTTCAAGGTAGTGCTACACAAAAAACTAAAAATACTGTTCAAGATAAATTACAAGAGTGTTTTAAGATTTTAAATATAGATCAGAAATTAAATCTAAGTGGTAGAACAGATAAAAATGTCCATGCTACCAGACAAGTAGCGAGTATTAAGATTCCTCATTATTGGCAAGATCTATCTAAACTCAAATCAAAACTTAATCAACTATTACCAAATGCGATATATATAAGATATATACACAAAACTACTGATGATTTTCATGCTAGATTTAGTGCTAAAAAAAGAGAATATAGATATCTTTTATCAAAACATCCAACTACTGTATTTAATGATAAATATCTATATTATCATCCAAATCTTGATATAGAAGCTATAAAATTAGCTTTACCACATCTAATTGGAGTATATGATTTTGAATATTTTAGTAAAAAAGGAAGTGAACCTAAATCTACTATTAGAGAGATATTTGATATTAAACTATATAGCTATAAAGATATATATGTTTTAAAGTTTTGTGCTAACTCATATCTAAGAAGTCAAATAAGGATGATTGTTTCGTTTTTATTAAAAATATCAGATCAAAAACTAACAATTAGTGATCTTAAAAATCAACTATTAAAAAAGGAGCAACTTTCTTGGACAGTTGCTCCTTCAAATGGTCTATATCTTAGTAAGATTTTTTATTAATATCCACTAATTTGAACATAATAAGAGATCATTCTAATCAATGGCTCAATAAAGAAAATAGAACCTATTGTTGCCACTGCTGATATACCTACAACAGTTCTTAAAGTATTATTTGCATTACCCATAAACTGAATTCTACCATCATCTTTTACATCATGTAAGAACATATATACTATTAATTTTAAGTAATAATAAGCTGCTATTGCTGAGTTTAGTGCCATAATAATCGCTAATCCCATATAACCACCATTAATAGCTGCACCTAAAATATACATTTTCCCCCAAAATAAACTAAATGGTGGAACTCCTGCAAGGCTCAACATAAAAAGCCCCATAATAGTTGCTGTAATAGGAGATATTTTTACTAAACCTGCATATTTTTCATAAGGGTGATCACTTTGAAATGAAAGTCGATTTTTCATTCTATTTATCCATAACATAGAAAATGCTCCTAAGTTAGTAAATAAGAATAAAATCCAATATAAAAATAATCCTTGTGTAGCTTGTGTAGTTCCTATTAAAATAGCACCCATTACAAAACCAGCATGTGAAATAGATGAGTATGCCAACATCCTTTTTACATCTTTTTGCACCAATGCTATCATATTAGGGATAGTCATAGTTACAATCACTACTAGATAAAGAACATATTGCACCCATACAACATCTGCTGATATAAATATCTCAAAAAATCTAAGAGCAACTACAAATGTAGCTATTTTAGGAACGATTGACATATAACCAGCCATAGCAGCACTACTTCCTTGGTATGTATCTGGAGCCCAAATATGAAATGGAACTAATGATAACTTAAATCCAAGTGCTGCTAACATAAATGCTACACCAGTTAGGATCATAGGCATATTTGCAAAATTAGAAGCAGTTAAAACTTGACTTATTACACCTAATTCCACACTTCCTGTAAGTGCATAAAATATCATAGATCCAAAAGCAAAAAAACCAGCTGCTAATGCACCCATAGTAAAATATTTTATAGCTGCTTCTGTAGCTCTATCTCTATTGTGCATAGCAATCATCACATATAAAGCCATAGATGAAGTTTCTAAACCTACAAATATTAATATAAGACTATCACTACTTACCATAAACTGAAAACCAGCTATCATAAATAAAAATAGTGCAAAATACTCAGGGTATCTATATTCATGAAATCTTTGTTGCGATAATGCTAACAATATAAATAAACCAGATGCTACTAATATAATTATTTGAGCTAAAACAGATATACCATCTATTAACATTAAATCAAAAAATCCTCTTACTGCTCCATTATATCCAACTGTTGCACCTAGATCTATAAGTATAAACAACATACTAAGTAATACATAAAATGATTTATGTAAATTTTTTGTAACTAAATCTATACATAAAATAGTCAAGGCACCAACAACTGCGATCATCATAGGTGTTAACGAAGCAAGATTTAAACTTGCCATATCAATTGAAATTGAATTTACCATTATTTTTTCTCCCCTATTGTATTCACTGATGCAATTTTAGCTTTTGCTTCTGGTGTTACTGCTTTTAGATACATTGTTTGAACCAATCTTTTCACACTATTATCAACTGGTGTTAAAATAGGTTTTGGATAAACTCCAAGATAAACAACCAACATAACCAAAGGAATTAAAGCTGCATATTCTCTACCATTTAGATCTTTTAATTTTTCATTTGCTGGATGAATAATTGGTCCAAAAAATGATTTTTTATAAAGAACCAACATATAAACAGCACCTAAAATAATTGTAGTCCCTGCTAATGCTGTTAAGATTGGAGAGTTAGCAAAAAATCCAAGTAAACTCAAAAATTCACCTACAAATCCAATAGTCAATGGTAATCCAACAGATGCCATAAGCATAATACCAAAAATTGTAGCATACATAGGCATCACTCTTGCTAATCCACCAAATTCACTCATCATTTTTGTATGTTTTCTATCATATATAACACCAACTAACATAAACAATGCACCAGATACGATACCGTGTGAGATCATTAAAAATATAGATCCACCAATACCCTCTACATTAAGAGCAAAAATACCTAAGATAATAACCCCCATATGTGATACTGAACTATAAGCGATCACTTGCTTCATATCCTCTTGAGCATAAGCAACCATTGCAGTATAAATAATAGCAAAAATTGCCAAAACTGCCATAGGCATCATTAAAGCTACACTTGCATCTGGAAAAAGAGATAATGAAAATCTAATAAATCCATAAGTTCCCATTTTAAGTAAAACTGCTGCTAACATTACAGAACCAATAGTTGGTGCTTGTCCGTGAGCATAAGGCAACCATGTGTGAAATGGAACCATAGGAACTTTGATAGCAAATCCAGCAAAAAATGCTACAAATAACCATATTTGCAGATTAAATGGTAACATTAGCATATTCCAATCTAATAGACTGAAACTCCAAACTCCTGTTGTTTGAAAATATACATATCCAAGATACAACATACCAACTAACATAATCAAAGAACCTGTAAATGTATATAAAAAGAATTTTACAGATGCATAAATTCTAAGGTTACCTCCCCAAGCACCAATAATATATAACATTGGCACAAGAGATAGCTCCCAAAATACATAGAATATAATTGCATCAAGTGAAGCAAATACACCTATTAATGTCATCTCTAAAAATAATACTGTAATAATTAGATTTTTTAAATTTCTAGTTTCAGTCAATCCAATTAACGATATCATTGTCATAAATGTTGATAAAACTATCAAAAACAATGATATACCATCGATACCTATATTGTAAGCTATACCATAACTTTTTATCATAGGTATATATTCACTAAACTGCATACCAGCATTTGATAGATCAAAACTATACCATAAAGCACACGATAAGATAAACTCAATAGCTGTTACAACTATACCATAAACTCTAATAGCATCTTTATCTACTACAAATGCAACTGCTCCCGCAATCGCTGGAAAAAATATTAATATTGATAAAATATGTTCCATACTATAAACCCCTTACTTCGCTAAACCAATAGCAATTAAAAATAACAAGAAAGCTATACCTGTTACCATCCATTTTAATGCTCTTGATAAATTTCCTGTTTGCATAACTCTTGACTCTTCCCCACCAAGATATATACCTTTTGCAATCACATCAACTATAGTATCGATAATTTTCATATCAATCTCTTTCCATGTAAATTTAGATAATACTAAGTATGGTTGGATAATTATCTTATTCCATAAATAAGGAAGATAATATTGGTTTGCTAACAATTTATAACAAAATCTATGTTTTAGATTGTCTCCAAAATATTTTCCATCTCTATTGTATTTAATAGCTGCAAATGCTATACCTGATATTGCTATACCACTTGTGATAGCTATTAAAATCATCTCTGTAGAGTGATGTAACTCACCTTCAAAAGCAGGAAGTGTATGTGTAATAAACTCAACAAAACTATGTTCAGTCCATCCTGCACTAAATGCTAATATTCCAAGTGGTGCCATAGCAGCGATAACATACCATTTTGCTTCGTGTGGATGATATCCTAAACTATGGTAATTCTCTTTACCATAGAATACATACATAACAAGTCTAAATGAATAAAATGCTGTTAATCCAGCAGTGATCCATAATATTGCCCATAAAATATATGCTTGTTCACTAAATGCTGCAGTTAAAATCATATCTTTTGAATAGAAACCTGCAAATGGGAAGATACCAGATAGTGCCAATGAAGCAACAGTCATAATAAATGCTGTCCAAGGCATATGTTTTTTCAATCCACCCATATTTTTGATACTAATCTCATCATTCATAGCATGCATAACATTTCCTGCACCTAAGAATAATACTGATTTAAAAAATGCATGTGTCGCTAAGTGAAATAGTGCTACCCAATAAGCTCCAAGTCCAGCAGCAACAAACATATATCCAAGTTGTGATAATGTTGAAAATGCAATAATTTTTTTCATATTAGTAGCAACCAATGCCATCAATGCAGCACCAATAGCTACAAATGCTCCAATAGCAGCAATGAAATAACCAACTTCAGGAATAATTGTATATATATCATTTGCTCTAATTATTAAATAAACCCCAGCAGTTACCATTGTAGCAGCGTGAATTAATGCTGAAACAGGTGTAGGTCCCTCCATCGCATTTGCCAACCAAACATTAAATGGGAACTGTGCTGATTTACCCATAGCACCAATAAATAAAAATATACCAATAGCCCAAATCAGACTATGATCTAATGTTCCAATTTTTGCAAAAACTTCATCATATTGTAAAGTTCCTAAATTCCAGAATATTAAAAATAATCCAACTAGCATAGCTAAATCCGCAACTCTATTCATAATAAATGCTTCATTTGCTGCATAACTAGGTGAGATAGATGAGAATGGAGATAATGTTGAAAATGGAGATTTATAAACATCATCAACAAGTTTTTGATCCTCTTTATGATACCAAAATCCAATTAGTAGCCATGAACAAAGTCCAACACCTTCCCAACCTATAAATAATCCCGCAAAGTTATCACTCATAATCAATATCATCATAGAGAAAACAAAAGCACTAAGGTATGAGAAAAATCTATTAAATGATCTATCATGATCCATATATCCAATAGAATGGATATGAACCATAGTAGATACAGTTGTTACTACCACCATCATAGTTACACTAACAGGATCAACAATAAACCCAAAAGGGATATTTACATTTCCTATAACTATCCAATCTAACATCCTTACATGAACTTCTGAATCTGTAGTAAATACATAATAAAGTAGATCTAAAGATGATACAAGCGAAACTGTTAATAAAGCAGATGTTAATAACCCTACGAATAATTTCTTAGGACTATTTCCAAACAATGCTGCAATCAATGATCCAACTAATGGAGCAAATAATGCTGTATATAAATAACTTTCCATTCTATCCCTCCATACTTTGTAGTGAATCTAGGTTTAATGTATTATGTCGTTTAAACCATAATATCAATAACCCAAGTCCAACAGCAACTTCACTAGCAGCTATTGCTACAATAAAAAATGCAAACATTTGACCTGTTAAATCACCATGAAACTTAGATATTGCAGCCATACCAATATTTACTGCATTTAACATAATCTCTGTTGAGAAAAATAACATTAATAGATTTTTTCTTCTAATTGCACCTAAAAGTCCAATCGAAAATATAATCGTGCTTAATACTAAATAATCATTTAAGGTTAAACTCATTTAATATCCTTTTTAATCTCTATATTTGTATGGTGTTTATCAACCTCTTGTTCACTAAGTTGTGTAATTGATATATCCATTTTTTTACCAGCAAGTATAATCCCACCAATCATAGCTACAAGTAACATAATAGCCGCTACTTCAAATGGAACTAAATATTTTGTAAATAATACTATACCTACATCTTGAATATTTCCTATTTCAGGATGTGTAGGATAAAATGCATGAGCATTTGCACCTATTAATGGAGCTATAAATATAATCACTATTAATAATGCCACAAATCCAGTTAATCCAAATGCTAATTTTGGATTTGCAATTTTTTCTTCAATATCACTAAGTGAATCAAAAAACATCATTCCAAATGCATACAGTGCCATAACCGCTCCTGTATAAACTATAATTTGAACAACTCCTAAGAAATCTGCATCTAATAAGAAAAAGAATGCAGATATAAAAATCATCCCCGCTGCCAATGAACTTAAAGCATACAATACATTTTTTGTAAATATTGTAATACTAAACATTGCGATTGTTAAAAAAGCAAACAGATAAAAAGCTACTACTTCAAACATTATAACCTCCTAATATGCCAATGGTGTTTGTTTAATTTTTTCATCAGCATCATAAGATACCGCACCATATCCATCATATTCAACTTGATCTTGTAGAAAATCAAGTGGAGTTAATAGATCATCTTTTAATACAAAATGTGCTCTTTGCTCACTTGAGTTCTCATATCTATCTCCATGAACAATAGCCAATTCTGGACAAACCTCTGCACAATATCCACAGAAAATACATCTTCCAAGATTGATAGAGTATTCTAAAACCTCTTTTCTTGAATCTTCATCTATTTTAGTATCTATTCTAATACAATTAGCAATACAGATTTTTTCACAAAGCCCACAACCAATACATCTGTTGTTACCACTTTCTAATAAACCTAAAAGCTTATGCACTGCTCTATATCTTGGACTAACAGGTAGTTTTTCAATCGGATATTTTACTGTATGCATATCATTTTTAAATAATGCTTTTTTCATAATATCAAATGTAATATCCAAACCTTTAAATAACTCTGTGCTAAAAGTTCTTTTTGTTATTTGCTTAAACTCTTCCCACCCTGTTTTTGGATAATTATCCTCGTGAATATTTATATATTCTTGTGTTCCTACATTTCTTTCATTTATACTCATAACTCTTCCTTAAAAAACCATCACTACGAAACCAGTAATTAAAACATTAATTACTGCTAATGGCATTAATATTTTCCAACATAACCACATAAGTTGATCTGGTCTTACATGTGGCCAAGATGCTCTTGTCCATAAAAATACAAAGATCAATACCATAACTTTTAGTATAATTGCAATAGCACCAGGTATAAACCATAGATCATTAAATCCACCTAAAAATATAAGTGAAACCAAAAATGATATAGTAAATAAGTTTGCATACTCACCTATGAAGAACATACCCCATCTCATACCAGAATACTCTGTAGCATAACCAGCAACAATCTCAGCTTCATGCTCTAGTAAATCAAATGGTGTTCTATTTGTTTCAGCATAACCAGCGATCAAAAACAATATAAATGCTAAAGGTTGTGTCCAGATTAACCAATGTGAAAAACCACCAGCTTGATAGTTGTTTATATCAATTAAAGATAAACTTCCAACTAGCATAAGTGGAGCTAAAACTGCAAGTCCTGTTACAACCTCATAACTTAAAAGTTGTATAGCTGTTCTTGCACCACCTAAAAGTCCCCATTTATTTGCTTGACTCATACCACCTAATAAAGGTCCATATAATCCACTTGCCATAGCACCAAGTATAAATAACAACCCAACATTAATATCAGATATAATCACACCAGGTAAAAATGGCACAGCACTCATAGCAATAAATGCTGTTGCTGCTGTAATTACTGGAGCTATCATAAATATCACTTTATTTGCATGTTGTGGAACAAAATCCTCTTTTGTAAAAAGTTTTATACCATCAGCTGCAATTTGTAACACACCAAATGGACCAACATGTGTAGGACCAAGTCTTCTTTGCATAAACGCAAGAACTTTTCTTTCAATATATGTTGTAAATCCAGCTAATGCCGAAAACACAAGTAATATTACAAGAGCTTTAACTATCGTCATTAAAATATCATTATCCATCTTTTACACCTTTTCTATATTTACTATACTAAATCTAGTATCGTCAAATAATTTTTTAGTTTCACAGTTTTTATCAAATGTTGGAACATAAGATATATCACCAATCAAGCTATTATCTACTCTAACATCCAATATTACACTATTGTTATCTTTTGTTATTTTCACTTTATTTTCATTTGAAACATCTAATTTCTTAGATAATTCATCTGATATATAAAGTGCTACAATATCATCTTTAAATTGAGATGCTTTTGCAGTAAACTCATTGAATTGATTGATTGGATTACCATTGTATATAATAAAACTATTTTCATCAACTTCAAGAGCTTTATTTTCACATAAAACATCTATATCTTCTGTATCTACTATATCATTGTCAAGAATATAACCTCTATGTTCTTGCCAATTATTTTTAAACTCATTTTTAAGATCATCAAACTTAATATTGTTAAATAATTTCTCTGTGTAGTCTATTGTATATTCAACTTTAGTATCTAAAATCTCATTTGCAATATCATTTAGTTCATATCCATTATAACTTAATGCTGCATTTGTAGGAACAACTCTTTTATCTATATTTACAAAAGTTCCCTCTTGTTGATTTAATACAGGCATATCAAGATCTCCATCTCCTAATGCACTGATTTGATAATCAGCTTGAACATTGTATCCTACAGTTTTGCCACTTACTTCACTATCTAAATCACAAATAAGACTAACACCTAAAGTATTAGTTTGAGTAGGTGGGATGATCACTTTAAATGGTGTGTATTTTTCAACAATACCTGCTAGATGTGCTATATTTTTATAGTTTGGATGTTTAATACAATCTTCACCCAAAATCAAAACATAATCACTAGATTTTTCAGATATATTTGCTGTCCAATCTTCATTATCACAGTTTTTTAATATATCTTGTCCAACAAGTGCAGAGTGGAAAGTAAACATCATCTCAAGAACTTCATCATCCGCTCCACCTATTACATCAAGAAGTTTGTTGTATCTATATTCAACCTCTTTAGAAACTTTTTTAGGAACCATTTTAGTTACCTCTTTAGTTTCTCCTGTTTCCTCATCTGTTACTGTTTCTACAACTTTCTCTTTGATAGTTTCTACAACTGTTTTAACTTTAGAATCTCTTTGAGATACAAGATACTCTTTGATATCATCATGTAGATGTTGTGCAAATACATTTAAAATAAGATATAAAATAGCATCCTCTGTATATGGTTTATTTATAATTGTTTGTGTTGTTTTACCTTTTTTCCCAAACCCGTCTATATGTTTATCACCTAAAGCATGGAAATATATACCATTTGCTTTATTGATAGTGATTGCATTATTGTAAGCATATTTAGCAGATGGCACATCAGATTTTAGGTATGATCCAACAGATATAATAATTTTACCATTATGTATATCTTTTAGAGTTCCTGTATAAAACTTTTTACCACAAACTTTTGAATATTCAGAGATAAAAGTTTTATATCTTAGGGCATCTTCATTGATAAGTTTTGCACCTGTTTTCTCTTTTATTTGTTGTAAAATATAAGCTTCCTCATTTGTAATAAATGAATTAAATAAAATTGAATCAGCATTTTTAAAAGCTTCTACTGATTTATTGAACTCTTCTTGATCTTTTGATTCAACTAAATTTGAATAATCAAAAGCAAATCTAGCAGCTCCATTTAATGATACATAGTGTGAATCATTTGTAACTCTATAAATTTTTTGCTCTTTATTTTTATCAATAGATACTCGTTTTACTTCATAATAGATCAAAGAACAATCTGAACTATGTGGATTAGATGCTGGTATTCTTTTAAGTTCCCAAGCATTTGATTTATATTGGAAATCTGTAGATACCAATGCACCCACAGGACAAACAGATATACATTCACCACACTCTATACATTTATCTTCATCAAATCCTATTAAAGATTTATTTAGCTTATTCCACATAGCATAAGCATCTTTTGGCATAGTAGCTTTAAAATCTTTATCTAATGCATCTGCACCTCTTTTTACTGTTGATAATGCTTGTGATCCTATCATATCTTTACATACAGTCACACATTTTTCACACACTATACAAAGACCTGGGTCATATTTCATCACTCCCCAAACAGATGCTGGCCTATGAACATCTCTTACGGCATAATCTTGTCTTTGGATATTTTGATAAATATTGTAATTTTGAAGTTCACACTCTCCACTTTGATCACAAACTCCACATTGCAATGGATGATTTACATCATAAACCTCTATAATAGCAGTTCGCTCTTTTTCAATATTATCTGTGCTAGTTTTGATAACCATACCATCTTTGACTTTTGCATTACAAGAATATACTTGTTTACCATCAGCCTCAACCAAACAAAGCCTACAAGCAAGTGTTGGCGAACATCTTGTTAGATAACAAAGTGCAGGAACAAATATACCATTCGCACGAGCAACATTTAAGATAAATTCACCCTCTTTTGCTTGACAATCTTTACCGTCAATATTAATTGTAACTTGTTTACTCATCTACTTCAACCTTTTCAATTTTAACTTGTTTAAATCTATAACCATGATCAATAACATCATCATTTAATCCTTCATCAAAAGTTGGATATAAAGCTATTGTGCCTTTTATCTCAAAATCAACTTTAAATTTCCTAATCGTAACTTGATCGCCATATATTATTTTTATATTATCACCACTTTTAATTTTAGCTGCTGTTGCAAATGATTTCCCACCTCTTAAGTGTGTATCTGATTGTAAAAGTAATGATTTTGCAGTAGCTTTATTAAATTGATGTAATGGCTCACATCTATAGATCACACTACCATTATAAGAACTTAGCTCTTCAACCTCATCTAAAACAACTGGTTTAATCTCTACATCAACACTATTTAAATTATAACCTCTTAGATCATTTCCATATTTATCATATCCATTATTTAGATCATCAAACTCTATATCTTTAAACTCTGGTTTGATTGCTAAATCTTTTGTATAATCTATAGTATTTTCATAGCTATCATCTAAAATAGCATTTGCTAAATCATTTAAACAATACCCTTCATAAGGTAAAGCTACATTTGTATTTAAAACTGTTTTATTCATCGAGGTAAATGTTCCCTCTTGTTGATTTAGTGATGGGATATTAAAATCAGGATTGCTATGGTGTGCGATTGTAAAATCACCACTTACATTGTATCCTATTGTATCACCTTCTTCTTGCTCATCTAAATCACACAATAAACTTACCCCTAAAGTATTAGTAACAGTTGTCATAAGTAAGATATTAAAATCTGTATATTTATCTATAAGCCCTACTAATTTAGCTATATTTTGTGCTTGTGGATGTCTATAGATATCTGTTCCAATAATCAAAGTTTTATTTTTTCTTCTTAAAAGTTTATTTTGGATAAGTTCAAGCTCCTCTTCGCCAACACTTGACTCACCACTTAAATATCCAATATCAAGATCATCAAAATACTCTTTGTATTCATCAGGTTTATTTTTGATCAAATATGAAGCTAACATAGCAATCACTGCCTCTTCGCTTCCAACTTCATATTTGATTAATTGAGTATATTTATTTGTTAGATTTATATCATCAATAGGATGCATATAAACAAACTCAGCTTTTCTTGATTTTACTGCCATATTGATACTATATTTTAATCCAGGATTATCTCTTCTTACTCTACTTCCTAATAAAATTATCATATCACTATTTTGCACAGTTTCATTTGTAGCTGTGTATAAAGATTTTCCAGTTACACTACTATATGTTCTTAAAAAATCTTGATAATATTTTGCACCCTCATTTATAAGTTTCAATCCTAATTGTTCTTTTAATTTTTGTAGAATAAAAGCCTCTTCATTTGTGATATAAGAGTTAAATTTGATTGTTCCTGCTGATTTGATTTTTTCTACAGCTATGTCAAACTGCTCTTTTGTTGATACATTTTTATTTTCAAACTCAAATCCAAATCGTCCAGCTCCACAAAGTGATGAGAACTCAAAATCATTTTTAACTCTTGTAATTTTTCCATATTTTACATCATAATACAATGCACAACCTGTGCTACAATGAGCACAAGTAGCAGGAATTTGTTTACTTTCCCAAGCATTTGCACTATATTTATATGGATTTGAGACCATAGCACCTACAGGACATACAGAGATACAATCTCCACACTGCTCACATCTTGACATCTTAATATCAATAGTTGAGTTATATCCACCTGGTTTAATATATAATGCACTTGAACCTATCACTTCATTACATGTATGAACACATTTTTCACACATAATACAAAGATTTGGATCATATCCTAAGACACCCCATTTTTTTTGTTTTCTTGGTTGCTCTTTTGCAGCAAAATGTTGAGAATCTACTTTAAACTCAATATTTTTATTTTGTAAGTCACACTCTCCACTTTTATCACAAACTCCACATTGTAACGGATGGTTTACATCATAAAGTTTCATAATATTTGTTCTATGATACTCTATTTCGTTATCATTTGTTGTAATTACTGCACCATCGACAGCTTTTTCTTGACAACTTAAAATAAGTCCATCAACCCCATCAACTTTTACTGCACACATTCTACAAGATGCTATTGGAGATACTTTAGTCAAATAACACATAGTTGGTATATATATGTCATTGGCTCTAGCTATCTCTAGTATAGTTTGACCATAAACTCCATCACATTTTTTACCATCTATAACAATAGTTATAGATTTTCCTCTATGTTCTACTCTACCATGACTCATACTGCCACCATCCCCAGATAATAACATCTCATACATCTTTGTGCTTCTGCTTGAGCCTCTTCAACAGTAAATCCTAAATTTACCTCTTTGTTATTATCTTTTCTATCATCAGTTTCAAGTTTTTCACTCACTTCTCTTGGAAGTCCTGGCATCCAACCTGTAATCTTCTCTTTTTTATTGTAGACTTTTAATCTACTCATATGATCTTCCATAATCTCTTCATCAGTAAGAGTTATTTTACCATCATATATATATCTTGAGATCACTGAAGCCGCTCTTCTTGCTTGTCCAACTGCATTTACAATAGTCATAGGACCATACTCACAATCTCCAGCAGCGAAAAGCCCCTCTTTACTTGTCATATAATCTTTACCATTTGTTTGTAGTGTTCCCCAAGATGTCATAGCTAAATCCCAATCTTTTGGTAAGATTTGAAGATCACATGCTTGAGATACAGCAGGGATAAGATAATCACATTCTAAAATAAAATCACCATCTTCTCTTTTTACTAATTGAGCTCTACCACCATTTGGATCTGGCACTAAGTCATATTGATTTACAAGAAGTGATTTTATTTTCCCATCTTCATCTATGATTTTTTCAATAGCACTATAGAAAATAAACTCTACACCCTCTTCTACTGCTTCTGTATATTCTTCTAATGTTGTATTTCTTATAATTGTTTTTTCATCTCTTCGATAAAGCATAACAACTCTTTTAGCACCCTCTCGAATACTACATCTAACAACATCCATAGATGTAAATCCACCACCTACACAAACTACTGTTTTATCTTTTAGTTCATTTGATGCTGGTGATCCTATTTTAAATTTATGCCATAAATTAACTTTATCAAGCATAGATATAGCACCCCAATAACCATCAAATTCAGGATTTTCATTATCACATCTAACAGCTTTAGATAATCTTGTCCCAAATGCTAAAAGTGTAGCATCAAACTCATCATAAATCTCTTTTAAACGATCGGCACTTACTCTATGATTAGTGATAACTTCAACAGATGGTAATTCTGTTACAAGTTTTATATCTTCGTTGTATTTTTCAAAAGGCATTCTATATTGTGGAACACCAACTGTTACCTCTCCACCAAGAACAGGTAACTCTTCAAATATTGTTACACTAATACCTTGCACCCCTAGATAATATGCAGCTGTTAAACCTGCTGGTCCAGCTCCAATAATTGCTACTTTTTTACCATCATCTCTTGGTTTAGCAGGTTTAATTGGATGTATCCAAGGTAGATTGTGGTCTGTTTCATAATCAGCTCCCAATCTTTTAAGTTCCATAATAGATATAGGTTCATCAAGATTTTGTCTTCTACAAGCATCTTCACAAGGATGAGGACAAACTCTACCACACACATGAGCCAAAGGCATATGCTCTCTTGTAGCACTTAAAGTTTGTTCATAATTTATATCTCTAACACCTTCAATATATGCTGGAATATCTATATGTGTAGGACACATATCACTACAAGGTGCAGTTACATTAGCTATATATTTCTCATCATCTTTATCATACCAAGGAGATTTGATTTTTTCTTTTATCAATCTTTTAAAATCATCTTCAAAATATTTAACCATGCCTAAAATTGGAACAGGCACAGTTTTACCAATCTCACATTTTGAGGTTGTTGTCATAGTTGAACTTACCTCTTGTAGATGTTTTAAATCTTCCTCTTCACCTTCACCTCGTGCAATTTTATCTAGCATATCATATAGGATACGACCACCCCATCTTCCAGGAGTACATCTTCCACAAGCTTCACTATACTCTTGATATTGTCTTGCATAATTCATAGCAAGTTTTACTACATCAACATCATTAGTAAATAGTGCGAATCCATCCCATCCTACAAAAGCTTTCGTAGGTGTGTTTTCATCATATTGCACTGGTAATTTAGCACTTACTTCTTGCCAATCTTCTTGATTGCTAATAGATCTATTATCAACAACCTCACCTTGCCAAAAAGAAAAATATACTTTACTCAAAATTTATCCTATTAATTACTTTCAGTCTCTTGCACTTCTTCAGTAGCTGGTTTTACTTTTTTTACTACTACAGTCCAATCAACCTCATTAAATTTTAATGAATTCATTAAAGTCCAATTATTCTCTTTCACAGCATCAGCTACATTTTGAACAGATGAAAAATCACCTATTTCAAAAATAAAAATTCCATTCTCTTCATCAGCAATATCATTATTCATAATCTCTACTAATCTAGGAATAAAATTCTCTTTGTGTCCTCTTAAATCATATCTTTTCATTATCTATCTATCTCCCCAAATACAATATTTAAGTTACCAATTATTGTAACAACATCAGCTAATTGATGTCCAGGTAATAGATCTTGTAATAACCCTGTATGCCAAAAACTAGGAGCTCTAACTTTTATCTTATATGGGTATGGTGATCCATCACTTACTATATAAAATCCCAACTCACCTTTTGGAGATTCTGTAGCTACATAAACTTCCCCTTTTGGTGGTCTCATACCTTGAGTTACCAAAACAAAGTGTTGCATTAAAGAGTAGTTTTGTGTCATAATTTGCTCTTTTGGTGCAGATATATATTGTGGAGCATGAGCCATAAGTTGAGTATCACTCTCTTTATACATTGGCACAAGTTGTTTTATAATCTTCATAGATTCTCTCATCTCCATCATATAAAGTTTATATCTTCCATAACTATCTCCAGTTTCAGAAACAGGAATATTAAAATCTAACTCTGGATATAATCCATAAGGCATCTCTTTTCTTAAATCCCATTTAACTCCACTACCTCTTAATGCAATTCCTGAACAACCCCAAGATTTTGCCATCTCTTTTGAGATAACTCCCACATTTTCAAGTCTCATTTTCCAAATTCTATTTTTAGATAAAAGACCTTCATAAACTTTTATTTGCTCATCTAAGATAAACATAAATTTTTCTAATTGAACTATCCAATTTTTAGGTAAATCTAAAGGCACTCCTCCAATTCTAACAGCACTATGAGTAAGTCTAGCTCCACAATAATCCTCCATAAGATCCATCGCAAATTCTCTTTCTCTAAATGCATAAAGGAAAATTGACATTGCACCAACATCTAGTGCATGAGTTGCCAACCAAAATAGATGTGAGATAATTCTGTTTAACTCTAATAACATTGTTCTAATAATCTCAGCTCTTCTTGGTGCTTCTATACCTAAAAGTTTTTCAACAGCTAAAGCAAATCCATAATTATTAGATGTTGCAGCGATATAATCCATCCTATCTGTTGTAGGTAAGAACTCATTATACATCATATTTTCAGCCATTTTCTCCATACCTCTATGTAGGTATCCAATATCAGGATTGGCTTTTAAAACCTCTTCACCTTGAAGCTCTAATATAAGTCTTAACTGACCATGTGCTGATGGATGTTGTGGTCCAAAGTTTACCACCATTGTATTATCTTCTCTATCAAAAGAGATATTTTCAAAAAATGGTTTTAATCTATTTTTTACTTGCATAATCTACCTTCTCTCTTCTAATTGTGTTGTTTCAATCTCATCATAAGGTGTAATAATATGGTAATTACCAATTTTAATACCACCCTCTTCTTGATATCTAATAGGTGTATCTGGTTCACCTTCACTAATATCTGTTCCATAAGGCACTTCATGACCAAGTCTTGCAAATCTTTTTGTATCATATCTATCTACAACCGCAGTATCTCTTATCTCTGGTCCTACAATCTCTCTAGCTTCTTTACCAAAAATTGTATCTACTTCATACCATTGAGCAGCTTCATCACCAATCATAGGGTATGATTTTCTAAGTGGATGATCATGCCAATCATCAGGCATTAAGATTCTTTTCATATATGGATGGTTATTTACTTTTACTCCATACATATCATACATCTCTCGCTCACTAAAATCTGCCATTCTAAATAGTGGATTTACAGATTCTATAGCTTGATCCTCTTTTATAAAACATTTGACTCTTAACCTTTTATGTTTTGTAGTTGATAACATCTCATAAACAATTTCAAATCCACCTTTTTGTGCGATAAGATCTATAGCTGTTAATTCCATCATAAAATCATAAGCTCTTATCTCTTTTAGGTGCTTAATAGTTGCTATATTATCTTTTGAATCTACATATAATACTAAATGATCTAACTCTATAAAAGCATCTTTAATATCAACAACATTTTTTAAACTTAGATAATCACTACTAAAAGTGCTATCACTATAAACTGTTTGTCTTGCTAATTGTGGTGTAACATAAAATCTATCATTATAATAAGATTTTTTTTGAACATCATCTTTTGGTGTATATTTTCTCATTATATCAACCTTTTTGCTTTTTGTGCCATAGAAGCTGGATTTTGTCTTATTTTTCTTTGAAGCATCATCACAGCATACTGAATAGTCTCTGGTCTTGGAGCACATCCTGGAAGATAAATATCTACAGGTATTATTCTATCTACCCCTTGAACTGTCGCATAAGTATTAAACATACCACCTGTGTTTGCACAACTTCCCATACTAATAACCCATTTAGGATCTGGCATTTGGTCATACAATCTTCTCATAAACTGAGCATGTTTTTTTGTCAAAGTTCCAGCTACAATAATCAAATCTGATTGTCTTGGACTTGCTCTAAAGATCGTCCCAAATCTATCAAAGTCAAATCTTGAAGCACCAGATGCCATCATCTCAATAGCACAACAAGCAAGACCATAAGTCATAGGCCATAGCGAGTTACTTCTACCAAAATTTACTAATTTATCAATTGCTGTAAGAGCAATAGGTGCTCCACCATTTTGAAGATAATTTACTTTATGCTGTGCCATTCTAAAGCTCCTTTTTTCCATGCATATACAAATCCAATAGTAAGTAATAGGATAAATAAAACCATCTCTACAAATCCAAACCATCCTAAAACTTTAAAATCAACTGCCCAAGGAAACATAAATATAATCTCTACATCAAACAATATAAATAATAGTGCCATCAAATAGAACTGAACAGATATACTGTTTGGTTGTTTAGTCACTTCAGGACCACATTCATATAAGTTACATTTTAGTTTTTCAGTATCTAGTTTTGCTAGTTTTCTACTGACAAACCTTGCGGCAGATGTTGTTGCCATAAATGCTCCAAATGTTAGAACAAACATTACAAAAGCACCAAAATAAGGATGCGCGAAATCCATGTGTTGCATTTTTTCCCCTTTTAATCAACTCAAAAAGTTGATAATAGATAATAATTGTTACAATTCTAACAAAATTTATGTAAGAGATAACTTTAATAGATAAAAAAAAGTAATACAAGTAGCCTAATCCACTAAAAACTAATCCCTAATAAAAGTGACAAAGTACTATCTAAATCCCATCTATTTTTAAGTAATTGATTCTTGATAGATTTTACTTTCTTAAGATGTAAAATATTTATTACAAAGCTTCTTAATATTGTCATAGTCATAGGATTAATATTAGCTGTATGTAAATCTTCATAAAGAGATTTATCTTTATGAAAATGCATAGTTTCCACTTTCCAATGGTTAAGTTGTATATCATGAAAAGATTTTGCATCATCTTTAAAATTAGCAATAGCAAATGATGATGTTGTTTTCTTTGTCAATTTGCCAGTTTTCTTATTTGTACTGTGTATAGTTTTATCAATTTTGATTATAGTTTTAATATGTGTCATTTTTTGATGATAAAAGCAACAATCATTTGTAAATATATATACTTCTC
>CAJXII010000004.1 GCA_913054415.1 uncultured Arcobacter sp. | reverse complement strand
TAAATTGTTTCTTTCTTGTAAGATATAATTTATAACAAATATGTTATTATAACTTCATGAATTGGAATATAATATATTTTAATGAAAATGTTGAAAATCAAATACTTGATTTGCCAGATGGATTATTAGCAAGATATTTAAGACTAACTGATATGATGTTAATACATGGCTCAAATTTAGGGTTACCACATACAAAATCTTTAAGTAATGGACTTTTTGAACTTCGTTTAAAAAGTAAAGAAGGCATTGGAAGAGTATTTTATTGTACCAAAGTTGGTAAAAATATTATAATGCTTCATTCATTTATTAAGAAATCTCAAAAGATTCCTAAAAATGAAATGGATGTAGCATTACAAAGATTAAAAGAGGTAAAAGAAAATGACTCATGAAGAATTAAAACAAAAAGCTTTAAAAAATAAAAATATTAAAGAAGAATATGATAAATTAGATTTAGAATTTCAGCTTTTAAATGAAATGCTAACTGCAAGAAAAGAAGCAGGATTAAATCAATCACAAGTTGCGGAACTTATGGGAACTAAACAAACTGCAATAACACGACTAGAATCAGCTTTAAGTATGGGTAATCACTCTCCATCATTATCAACCATTAAGAAATATGCAAATGCAGTTGGGTGTCATTTAGATATTAAATTTGTAAATAATCAAGTAAGTGTATAGTAAATCTTAGGAAAAAATAAGGGTGCAGTTGGAATTTTGAGTTTTTATATCCTAAATTTAGTGGGATAAAAGATAAAATTTCTATTTGCTAATATGTCCTTGTCTTTCAACTCAGCCGTTATCATAAATATTAGATTAAGTGTTAGTTACAACTTAAATTGTTTCTTTCTTGTAAGATAGATATAAGTAAAATAATGTTATCTTTCTAGTAAGATAATTTATGGAGAAGAATATGTTTCACAAGTTTATACTATTTTTGATATTAGCAATTTTTGCTTATGGTGATAATTTAAAAGAGTTGATTAACTATACAAATGATCACAACAAGCTATTGCTTTCAAAAAAACTTTCAACAAAAGCAAAAATACAAGAGTTAAAATCTACTCAAAGTAGTTCAATGCCTACAATTGATATAGGTGGTTTTTATCAAAGTTTAAATGAGCGAACTCTTACAGTAGCTGGAGATATTTATAGTGGATATGCAAAAATATCTTATGATATTTATGATGGTGGACGAAAATCATCTATAACTAAACAAAAAGAAGATGAATTAAAATCTACACAATTTGAGAAAATAGCTTTTCAAAAAAGTTTAGTTCTTCAAATAGTTCAAGAGTTTTATGCTATTAAAAATATAGAAGCAACACTAAACTCTCTTAAAGAGAAACAAGCAGCACTAAATGCTCAACTTCAAAGAGTTAAGAAGTTTTTTAAAGCTAATTTATCTACAAAAGATGATGTAGATAAATTACAATCTGCTTATGATACAAATGCTTATAATATAGAGTCATTAAAATTTCAAAAATCAATGGCATTTAAACAGTTAGAATTAAAAGTTGGAAAAAATATTGCAAGTTTAGATGAGTCAAAATTTCAAAAACATATGCTTGATGATATGCAAATAAATGATACTATAAAATCACTTGAACATAAAAAAAGTTCATTAAAAAACTTAGCAAATAGTATTAGTAGTGCTTATTTGCCACAAATAAATATATCTGATACTTACAATGTAAATGGATACAAAAGATATGATGCTTTACACCCTAAAGGTTTAGATAATCAAAATAAAATTATGTTAAATATCAATTTAAGAGTATTTGATGGTGGAGCAATATCAAAAAACAAACAAGCACTTATAATAAATTCAAAAGCTATAAATACTCAAATCCAATACTACACACAAGAACAAAAGATGTTATATGAGTTATCAATTTCAAGGATAAAAACAGCTAAGTTAAAAATAAAAAGTGCTTCTAGTGCTTTAAAATCAGCAAAAAGTGCATATAAGACAATTGAAGAAAAATACAAAGCAGGTATAGTTGATAATGTAGCATATCTTGATGCTCTAAGTGTCCAAACAGCATCTTTGAGCTTATATGAAAAAAGTTTAAATGATTTAGAAATTGCTTATGCGATTTATTACTACTATACAGGGAAAAATATAGAGGAGTTTATACAATGAGAAGATTAATTTTAAGTTTATGGTTGATAGTTGCAAGTTTAAATGCAAATGATATTTATGCAACTTTTAGTGTCAAGGCATATAAAAGTGCAAATTTAGCCTTTAGTAGCAGTGGAATAGTTAAAAAAGTTTTAGTTGATATTACAGATGAAGTAAAAAAAGGCGATATAATAGCCGTGCTAAATAATGATGACTTAAAAGCTATGTTAGAAGTGTCAAAAACAGCGGTAAAATATGCAAAAAAAGATTATGATAGACAACTAAAAGTAAAAAATATAATAGACAAATCTAAATTTGATCAATATGCTTTTAAATATGAAAATGCAGTTGCCAAACTAAAATACCAACAAGCATTACTTGATAAGACTATCCTAAAAGCTCTATTTGATGGGATAATATTTGATAAAAATATAGAAGTAGGTGATGTAGTAACTGGTATGAATCCTAGAACAATTTTTCAAATACAAAGCAAACATAAACGAAAGCTTATTTTAGAATTTGATCAAAAATATTGGCAAAAAGTCAAAGTAGGAGATATTTTTAAATATAAAATTGATGGAAGTAATAAACTTTATCAAGGTCATATATCTAAAATATATCCTACTGCTAATATAAATACTAGAAAAATAAAAGCTGAAGTTGAAGTTGATGATTTTATTGTTGGACTTTTTGGTGATGGATATATTCAAGAAGATAAATAGATGTATAAACTAGCAATAAATAGACCAATAGCAACTTTAATGTATGCTATGACACTTATCATATTTGGACTTATGAGTTTTCAAAAAATGTCTGTATCGTTGTATCCAAATGTAGATTTTCCAATCGTAACTATTAAAACAATATATCCAGGAGCACAAAGTGATACTATTGAAACTCAGGTTACAAATAAAATAGAGGAAGCTATATCTCAAATAGGTGGTATAGATAGTATTAGATCTACAAGTGCAAATGGTATAAGTGTAGTGATCGCTAAATTTTTTCTATCAAGAGATATATCTGAAGCTACAAATGATGTCCGTGATAAGGTATCTGCTGTGATTTTACCAAAAGATGCTAGAACACCACTTGTAAGTAAACTTGATATTGGTGCAGCACCTGTGATTAATATATTTATAACTGCAAAAAATGATACTATTGCACATCTAATGGAGTTCGTAGATAAAAAAGCAAAACCAACTTTACAAAAAATCAATGGAGTTGGTGCTATCAATATTATAGGATATAAAGATAGACAAATAAAAATCTTCCCAGATATAGATAAACTCAACAAATATAATATAACTATCAATGAACTAAATAAAATTATACAAACACAAAATATTAAATTAAATGGTGGGAAAATCATAAACAATAAAAATGAATATATACTTAAAATAAAAGCAGATTCACTAACACTACAACAACTAGCAAATATCAAGATCAATAACAATATCAAACTAAAAGATGTAGCAACTATAAAAGATAGTTTAAGTGATCCAAAAAGTTATTCTGCACTTAATCAAACACAAGGGGTGATGTTACAGATACAAAAAATATCAGGAACAAATACTATACAAATAGTTAAACAAGTTAAAAAAACTATCCCTTATCTACAAAGTTTAGCAGACAATAGATTTCATATTCAAACTCTACAAGATACTACTACTTTTATTATAAATTCACTTGATGATGTTAAATTTGATCTTATCTATGGAGCTATTTTAGCTATTATAATAATATTTGTTTTTTTAAGAAATTTTACTATTACTTTTGTATCTGCTTTAGCTATTCCGACATCTATTTTAGGAACATTTGCACTTATGGCATCAATAGGTTATGACTTAAATAAACTAACACTTATAGGACTTACACTATCTATTGGGATTATTATAGATGATGCTATTGTAGTGGTTGAAAATATCTATAAAAAACTAGAATCTAATATGAGTAAATTTCAAGCAGCTCTTTATGGTGTCCAAGAGATGGCATTTGCTATATTTGCTATATCTGCTATGCTTTTGGCTGTATTTGTGCCTGTAGCAAATATGAGCGGTATAGTTGGTAAGTTTTTTGAAAGTTTTGCTATGACAGTTGTATTTGCTATTATTATATCATATACTATTGCTATGAGTTTGATCCCTAGTTTTAGTGCAAGAGTTATAGAGAAAAAACAAAGCTGGTTTTATGATATAACAGAGAATTTTTTTGTATTATTAGATAAAGTATATGCTAAGATATTATCTAAAATATTAAAATTCAAGTTTCTTACTATCATATCAATCATAGCAGTTTTTATAGGTAGTTTATCACTATTTCCAAAGATTGGAGTAGATTTTTTACCAAAAGAGGATAAAAGTGAATTTGAAGTAAAGATTAAAGCACAAGCTGGTATTAGTTTAGAAAATATGATATTGCAAACTAAAAAAATACAACAAGTTCTAAAAAATGATAAAGATGTAGTTTTTACAACACTAAACATTGGATATACATCAACTCAAGAGAAAAACAAAGCTCTAATCTATGTCAAACTAATACCAAAAGATAAAAGAGTTTTAAATCAAGAACAAGAGATACAAAAATTTAGAAAAAAACTATTGCCATTTAAAAAAGATTTTTTTATAACTGTGGCTGCTATTCCAAATATAAAAGGAGCAGGTGCAACTGTGCCATATCAGGTAGTTTTAAAATCTGATAATTTTAAACATCTACAAATAGCTAAAACAAAGCTAGTAAATTATCTAAAAGCAAAAAAGGGTTTTGTTGATATAGATACAAATCTTGATGATCCCAAACCTCAATATGATATCACTATCAATAGACTCAATGCCTCAAAATATGGTATTAGTGCATTACAGATTGCAAGTGCTATAAATACTGCTTTTTCAAGTGATATTGAGATAAGTTATTTTGAACAAAATGGACAACAATATGATATTACATTGCGAATAGATGATAAACAAAGAGAAAATTTAGATATTTTAAATAAGATACAACTACGAACAAATAAGGGTAAATTAATATATCTAAGTGGGCTAATAACTATATCAAAAAGTTATGCTCAAGCTACAATCAATCACTACGATAGACAAAGACAAGTTACAATTTATAGCGATCTATTTGGTTTAGATTTGGGTTCTGCTGTAAATTATACCAAAGCAAAACTAGATCAACTACTACCAAAAGATGTGACATACAAATTTACAGGATTTGCAGAAGAGATGGTAAAAACAAATAAAGCCTTTGCTACTGCTATTGGGTTATCTATGATTTTGATGTTTATTATTCTTGCTGTTTTATATGAATCTTTAATCCAACCTATTATCATTATGGTAGCACTTCCACTAAGTATCATAGGTGTTTTAGTAGCTTTATATCTTAGTGGCTTACATTTTAGTTTATTTGTGATGATTGGATTTATGTTACTTATGGGTATGGTTGGAAAAAATGCAGTTTTATTAGTAGATTTTGCAAATATAGTTATGCAAAATGGTAAAAATAGCACTGATGCGTTAATAGAAGCTGGTGAAAAAAGATTAAGACCAATTTTAATGACAACTTTTGCTATGATATTTGCTATGCTACCACTTGCTTTGGGAACTGGTTTAGGATGTGAAACAAAAGCACCTATGTCTATAGCTATTATAGGTGGATTGATAAGTTCTACAATTTTGACACTTTTTATAGTTCCTGCTATTTATAAACTTATAGTTCCTATTGATAGATGGCTTAGAAAATTTTATGAGGTTGGTAAGGTTGAATAAATTTTATTTATAAGGATAACTTAGCTGTTCCTCTCGTCCCCATCATCTTCGATTGGGATACATACTGCAATTTAGAAAAAACTATTAAAAATTATATTTTAAACTTATTGTATTTATTCTATATCTGTAATGATTATATTTTGTAACCATATTATATGATTTATGGTATATATCAAGTGAATATTGATGATTGATATTATATCTTAACCCCTCACCATAACCAAATCCAAGACCATCTATTTCATGTGTAGTTTGTGTTAAAGCACTTCCTATTATATACACAGTATATTTGTTTAGATTGTAGCCTAGTTGTAAATTTTGGTTGTAGTTTGAGATAGTATCATTTTGATTTTTTGTATATGCCAAATTAAACAAAATACTCCAATAAAATGATTTGGATGTAGTTTGATCTATACCATAGCTTATATTATAACCATAAGCATATTCTTGGATATAATCTTGACTATATCCAAGAGTTAAAAAAGTATTAATTTTTTTTGCATCTGCTATATTAAGGAATAAAATTATCAATACAAATAAAGATTTGATAATCAATCCTTATTTATATTTTATAACTAGGTGCGATAATGATTTGATTTCTACCATTGTTTTTAGCTTCATAAAGTAGTTCATCTGCTTTATGTATGGTATTACTATAGTTATCATGATTAGATCTAATATCACATCCTGCACTAAAAGTTATATCAAGTTTTAAATCTTTATATTTGAATTTATGAGAAGTTACTATCTCTTTTACTCGTTTGATATATTGGATGAGTTGATCTTTTGAATTGTATTGTAGCAATGCCACAAACTCTTCTCCACCATATCTTCCAATAATATCTGTTTTTCTAGTAAGTTTAAGTAAGATTTGTGCAAAAGTTCTTAATACAGAATCACCACAATCATGCCCATAAGTATCATTTACTTTTTTGAAATGATCTATATCAAAAAAGATCAAAGCATAATCATGCCCCAATCTTGTAAAATTCTCCTCAAATTTTTCTACTTCTTGATCATAAGCTCTTCTTGATCATAAGCTCTTCTTGTTAAAAGCCCTGTCAATGGATCAGTAGCACTTTCTTGTTTAGTTTTTAGTAGCTCTTGTTCTAATTGTTTGATTTTTTCGTGTAGTGAACCAACTTCACTTTGACCAGATTCTAGTTTATTATTTACCGTTTTTATCTCATCTTCGATAGTTTGAGCAGCTGCTACAAGTTTTGTTTGAAGGTTATTTAAAGTATCAGTTGTTGTTTCAGATATATTTACTGATTTGATTTCGTTTTTAATATCTGATACATTTGATGATCCATTTTTATTGCTTTGGATAGCATCACCTAGATATTGGCTCATAAGAGTTATTAGTTTTGCAATATCAGCTGTTTTTTGAGCAACTACTTTTTTATCAACTTCAAATCTTTGCTCTATAAATTTTTCCATCTCCTCTTGGATAGATTCTTCAAAAATCAAAGATGGTGTATCCCCTATTTTAATAGAGAATGCTTTTAGATCATCACTAATAGACAAAGATATAGATGGCTTCATAGAATTTTGTATAAGTTCTGACATCTTATCTATATTTTTTGATTCAACTCTTTGTAATAAAACATCTATTAAATCGGGTATCGTAGTTATTTTTTTATTGTTTTTTTGTTTGAAATTAGAGATCTCCTTACTACTAAGTTTTAGTAAAGCATTTTTAAAATATTCACAATCATTAACAGAAAAATTTATTTTATTAGCTATGGCGCAAAACTCTTTTGTATAAGCACTAGGGGTTGCATCTATATCGTGTTTTGATAAGTTAGTTAATGTTTGTTTTGTTATCTCTTTAATTTTGCTCATAATTTATCTTAATAATTTTTTAACCATCTCATTTATTTGCTTACCTGTAGCACCACCACCAATTTTCTCTTTTGCTGGATTCATTATTTTACCCATATCTTTTAAGCTAGTAGCATTTGTTTGTGCAATAACATCTTTGATGATAGCTTCTAATTCAGTCTCATCTAGTTGTTTTGGTAAATATAATTTAAAAATATCAATCTGACTTTGTTCGGTAGCAACTAGATCATCTCTTGAAGCTGATTTGTATTGTTCTATTGCATCTTTCCTTTGTTTGATGCCTTTTTGGATAAGTTTGACAATATCATTATCATCAAGATCTTTTCTTTCATCTACTTCAATCTGTTTAATCATAGTATTTATAGATCTAATAGTATCTCTTTTTACTATATCTTTGGCTCTCATAGCCTCTTTTAGATCATTTTTAAGTTGTTCTTTTAAACTCATATTTACCCCTTTTATTATTATTTTTTGACTCTATATTCTATCTTATTGTTGTTTAAAACTTTCAACCAACTCTTCTAATTCTAAAAATTTGTCAACTTTTTGTTCATATATTTTATTTAGATCCTCTAGTTCTTGACTTAAAGTAACTATCCCTTTTTGATTGTAACATTGTGGATCCATTATACAGTTTTCAAGTTCAGCAATTTGTGTTTCTAATTCCTCTATCTCATTTGGCAACATATCGTAAACTCTTTGATCTTTATAAGATAATTTGGTTATTTTTTTAGTTGTAGTTTGTTTTGGTGTTTCTTTTATGGTTTGTTGTTGTTTGAGTTTATCTTGTTTTATTATATTCTCCAATAATTTAAGATCTTTTTCGTCTTTTTCACAAGATAGATATTCACTATAAGGTATAAAGCTTTCTTGGATTGTTCCATCACCTTTGAAGATAAATAGTTTTTTAGCAATTTTATCTACAAAATATCTATCATGAGAGACGAAAATCAAAGCTCCTTGGAAGTTTCTTAAATACTCTTCAAGGATATTGATAGTTGGTATATCAAGATCATTGGTTGGTTCATCCATAATCAAACAATCAACTTTTTTAGTAAAAAGCAATGCAAGTGCAATACGATTTTTCTCCCCACCACTTAAAGCACCAACTTTTTTATCAAGATATTCTCTTGGAAATAGAAAATTTTTCAAATACCCAAAAACATGCATATTTCTTCCATCATCTAAAACAACTCTATCTCCACCATTTGGACAAAAAATTTCTATAATTGTTTTATCATCACTTAACATCTCTCTATGTTGATCAAAATATCCTATTTTAAAATTCCCTTTTTTGAAACTACCACTATCAATAGGCAATCTTTCAAGAAAAATCTTTAGTAATGTAGATTTACCACTACCATTTGGACCCACAATAGCAATAGTATCTTTTTGTACTATTCTTGTAGTAAAATCTTTTATTAACTCTTTATTACCAAGTTTTTTATAAATATTATCTAGTTCAAACAACATCTTTTTTTTATTGAGTGTTTCACCATTGTTAAATGATTTTGCTTCCCTTTGAAGCTCTAAACTCATTTTTCTTATCCTTGCTGGATTTGATTTTACTTTCTCTTTAAGTGCAAAATAGTTCTCTTTTCTTAGCTCATTTCGTTTTCTTCTTGCTGTTACTCCGTGTTGCATCCAATGTGCTTCTGCTTTTAGTTCTCTTACTAGATTTTCATGCTCTTTTTGCATATCCTCTAAAAGTTTTTGTTTTTGTTCTAGGTATGAGCTATATCCACCTTTGAATTTTCTTAGTTTACCGTTGTCTATCTCTATAATGTGTGTAGCAATATGATCTATAAAGTATCTATCGTGAGATATAAAAATAAGTGTAAAATTTTCATTTGAGAGTAGTTGTTCTAAAAACTCTACCATATAAACATCCAGATGGTTTGTAGGCTCATCTAAAAGTAAAACATCAGGTTTTTTAAGAATAAGTCCTGCTAGTCCTACTCTTCGTTGTTCCCCACCACTTAAAAGTGAAACATCTTTATACTCGAACTCTTTTAGATTGAACTCCTGTAAAACTCTTTGCACTTTATTTTCTAAATCCCAAGCATTATGATGATCTAAAAAAGCTCCAAGTGTTGAAGCCTCATCCAAAAGCTCTTTATTTTCATAATCGGTTGCCAAAAGTTTTGATATTTGATCATATCTTCTTTTTGCTTGTTTTAGTTCTACTAATTGCTCCTCAATAGCATCTTTTACTATTAATCCACTTTGAAATACAGGTTGTTGATCCAACATCTCTATTTTTACTTTTTTATCTATAGCTATCTCTCCACTATCTGGTTCTACTGCTCTTGTGATAATCTTCATCAAAGTAGATTTGCCTTGACCATTTTGACCAATAATAGCTATCCTTTGATCTTGTTCTAGTGTAAAATTTACATCTTTTAGTATAACTTTAATATCGTATTGTTTGTTGATTTTTTGTAAATCTATTAGTGCCATATATTTTCCTATTTTAAAATGTAAGGATGCAGTAATAATAGTTAAAAAATTATTATGATTAAAGCTTTTAAGATTCTTTTTTAGATATAATTTCCAATCAACAAAAAGGAATATAATTGCAAGATATTATTAAAAAGCTCGATTTAGAAGATTATATCAATAGTTTGAGTTTGTTATTTGCTAGAGAGAAATCTATTATTTTAGAAGGTGATATCAATATACACTATCATCTTATACAACAGTTATCAAACTATGAACTAAAATCTGCTTCAAAAGTGGCAAATTTAGATACAGCATTGAATTATCTCAAAAAACAAGGCGATATCAAACTTTATGAGATATATGAATTTATAAAGATAATAGATTATTTTTTATATTTAAAAAGATTTAATTTTGAGGGTAAATTAGCTATTTGGAATGATAAGATAATCATACCTGATGAGTTAAGTACTTTAGTCGAGATTTTTGATAAAAAGGGCTTGTTAAAACAAGGTTATGATGAGGATTATGATAGAGTTATTGAAAACCTTTATAATATCAAGCAAAAAATCAAACAAAGTTTATATAGCACTATCAATGGTAAAAATATCCAGCCATATTTGGTAGATCATCAGATACATTTAGTTCATGGGGAGCAAACACTACTTGTAAGAGCAGGGTTTAATCATATCATTAAAGCAAAAGTTTTAGATAGAAGTAGTGCAGGATTTTTCTTTATTTTGCCACATAATATATCAACCTTAAAACAACAACAAGAGGATATGATAAATTTAAAAGAGCAAATAATATATAAACTTGCAAAAAAATACTCATCACTTTTGGGAAAACATATTAAATTTTTGGAGTTTATCAACAAAGAGTTTGATAGAGTTGATCATTATCTAGCTAGAATAGAGTTTGCTAAATATGATGATAAAAATTTTATATTACCACAAAAAAATCCTAAAAAAGAGCAAATAGTTGGATTTAAACATCCAGCATTGGAAAATCCAAAGCCAATAAATATAGATTTTACAAAAGATGTGATAATGATCACAGGGGTTAATGCTGGTGGAAAAACTATGCTTTTAAAATCTATTTTAAGTGCTACATTTATGTCAAAATATCTGATCCCTTATCATTGTGATGCTCAACAAACAACCATAGGAAGCTATAAACAAATCACAGCGGTATTGGATGATCCACAAAGTGTCAAAAATGATATATCTACATTTGCAGGTAGGATGGTAGAATTTAGTGAGCTATTTTTAAAATCAAATATTTTAGTAGGTGTGGATGAGATTGAGTTAGGAACAGATAGTGATGAGGCGGCATCTTTATTTAAGGTGATTATTGAAAATCTTATATCTAAAAATATAAAAATTATCATCACAACACACCATAAAAGATTAGCGGCACTTATGGCAAAAAATACTCAAGTAGAACTTATAGCTGCATTGTATGATGAAAAAAACAGAATACCAACATATCAATTTTTACAAGGAACAATAGGTAGAAGTTATGCTTTTGAGACCGCAAGTAGATACGGAATACCTTTGGATGTAGTAAATAAAGCAAAAGAGGTTTATGGAGATGACCAAGATAAGCTAAATGAATTGATACAAAGAAGTAGTTTATTAGAAAGAGAATATAGAACAAAAATAGAATCTTTAGATAATCAAATAGAAAAACACAAAAGACTAAATGAACAACTAAAAGATCAAAAACAAAAAGCAGATGATATTTTACAAGAACAAAAAGATAAACTTCAAAAAGAGTATCAGTTCGCTATAGATGAAGCAAAGAAAGCTATCAAAACTACACGATCACAAGAGGCACATAAATTGCTAAATAATGCAAATGAAAAACTTAAAAAAATAAAAGTTCAAAAACAAAAAGAGCCACTTGATCTCAAAGTAAATGATAGGGTTAAATATAGAAATACAAAAGGTGTGATTTTATCGATAAAAGGATCTAAAGCTTATATCCAAAGTGATGAGGGGATGAAACTACAAGTTCCACTTAATCAACTATCAAGAAGTGGAAATTTGCCAAAAATAAAACAAAAAAAATACCATAATATTAAAGTTAATATCCAAAAACCACAAACAGGACATATCACATTAGACCTACATGGACAAAGAGCAGAAGAGGCAATAGCAAATCTTGATAAGTTCATATCTGATTCTCTTATATCGGGATTTGATGAGGTGCTAGTATATCATGGTATTGGCACAGGAAAACTCTCATACGCTGTTAAACAGTTTTTAGAACAACATCCAAGTATCAAAAGTTTTGAAGATGCTATAAGTGCCAACGGTGGATATGGTGCTAAACTTATCAAACTATAGGAGCGATTATCAAAACAAAAGAGATACTTTTATATATACATATACCATTTTGTGATAGCAAATGTTTTTATTGTGCTTTTAACTCTTATACATCTTTACACTCTTACAAAGATAGGTATATGAAGGCTCTAAAAGAGCAACTACTTTTTACTCTAAAACCAAACTATAAAATAAAAACAGTATTTATAGGTGGTGGAACTCCTAGCACTATAAAAGCAGATGAGTATCGCACTATATTTGAGATTATTGCTAGATATATGAAGCAAGATTGTCAAATATCAATAGAAGCCAATCCAAACTCAGCTACAAAAAAATGGATAAAAGATATATATAATCTAGGGGTAAATAGGATAAGTTTTGGAGTGCAAAGTTTTAATCAAGATAAATTACAATTTTTAGGGCGAAATCATACTAAATTGGATGCTATTGATGCGATACAATATGCCAAAGAAGTGGGATTTGAGCATATTAATTGTGATATTATTTATGATACAGCAATAGATACAAAAGAGTTACTTTTAGATGATTTAGATATCGTTCAAAGTTTGCCTATTGATCATATTAGTGCTTATAGTTTAACAATAGAAGAAGGCACTAAATTTTTTAATACAAGCAATACAAAAGTTGAAAATCAGATATTAACTCAAATGATTTTTGATAAACTAAATAGTTTTGGATTTACTCAATATGAGATATCAAATTTTGCAAAATCTAAAGATGCAATATCAAAACATAATCTTGGGTATTGGCAATATGATGAGTATTTGGGTGTTGGATCTGGTGCTGTTGGATGTTTGAATAATCAAAGATTATATACCCAAAAAGATATAGTAAAATATATATCCAACCCTACACAATATAGCGAAATTGAAAATTTAACTTCCTATGATATTAAGATGGAAAAAGTGTTATTAGCACTTAGGTCTATTGTTGGATTTGATATAGATATATTAAATCAAAATGAGCAACAAAAAGTGCAACTCTTAGTAGATGAGCATAAACTAAGTTTAAAAGATAATAGAGTATATTGTGACAATTTTTTATTAGCCGATGAGTTGGCATTGTATATATTGGAGTAAGATATTGAAAAGTTATAAACAAATTGTAAAGCAATACTCAAAAGAGTTACGAAATACAACACATATACCACAAAAAGAGATAGAGATGTTGCTTTTGTATCTTTTGGATAAAAATACTATTTGGTTACATCTTAATTATGATAAAGTTTGTGACAATCAGATTGAGCAACAGCTATCTAAACTTGTGCAAAAAAGGGCTACTGATTACCCTTTGGAATATATCATCAAAAAAGTGAGTTTTTTTGGAGAGATATTTTTTATAGAAGATGGAGTATTGATACCTCGACCTGAAACAGAGATTTTAGTTCAAAAAGCATTAGATACTCTAAAAGATATCCAAAATCCAAAAGTTGTAGAGGTTGGTGTAGGTAGTGGAATTATATCTATTATGTTAGCTATATTGATTCCTAATATTCAAATTATTGCAGTAGATATAAATAAAAAAGCTTTAGAGTTAGCACAAAAAAATGCTAAATATCATAATGTTCAAGATAAGATAACTTTTGTAAAAAGTGATCTATTTGATGAGGTAGATGTTTTAGAGTTTGATATGTGTATATCAAATCCACCATATATAGCCAATGATTTTAAATTGCCAAAAAATGTAACTTATGAACCATCAACAGCACTTTTTGGTGGAACTATTGGGGATGAGTTATTAAAAAAAATAATAGAACAAACTCATAACAATAAAATCAAATATCTACTTTGTGAGATGGGATATGATCAAAAAGAAACTATTTTGTTTTTTTTAGAAAAATTTGATACAATAACGAAAGTTTTTTACCAAGACCTAAGTGGTTTAGATAGAGGTTTTGAAATAGAGTTTAACTTTAGTGGAGATAAATTATGATGCCAACAGTTGAAGATATATGTATCAAAGATATAAAATATGTTTTTGTAGATGATACGGTCAATGTTGCTATTGGGACTATGATAAAATATGATCTAAGAAGTGTATTTGTAAAATCTCATACCAAAGATGAAGGTTGAGATTTTTTTATAGTTACTATGGATGATATTATTAGATTTAAGATTGATAATATAGATCTTGAAACTAAATTATCTGAAATGTCTCTACAAAAAGTAAAAACAATAGATGGGAAAATATCTATTTTAGAAGTGTTAAATGAAGAGAATCTTGATAGATCGTATATGGCAGTTGTCAATAACAATCAACTAAAAGGTGTAATTTCACAAACTGATATATTAAATAGTATAGATCCAGAAGTTTTAATCAAAAAGCAATCAATTGAAAAATTGATAGCAAATTATAAACCATTTTTTATACAAGATGATAAAACAATCATAGAAGCGATCACAGTTTTACAAGAGCAAAAAACAGATGCTATTATTGTCAAAGATAATTTTCAAGCACCTATTGGGATATTTACAACAAAAGATTTTATTAGATTTTTAAAATCAAATAATGATATTAATTTACCTGTAAAACATATGATGAGTTCCCCTTTAGAAGCAGTCGATCATCACTTAAGTGTATCAGAAGCATTATCTTTTATACAAAATAAACATTTCAAACGATTGATAGTAAAAAAAGATCATGAGATAATTGGTCTAATTACACAATCCCAACTATTAAAAATAATAAATCATAGATGGATAGAGGTTATAAAACAACGAGGAGAGGAGTTGTCTCAATTAAATGAATCGTTGTTAGAAAAAACAATAAGATTAGAAAAATTAGCAACTCATGATTATCTTACAGATCTATTTAATAGATCAAAATTAGATTCTATGTTAAACTATGAGCTACATCAAGTTAGACGATATACAAGTAGAAATCTATCTGTTTTATTGTTTGATATTGATAATTTTAAAAAAGTAAATGATACTTATGGACATGATGTAGGAGATGAAATCTTACAAAAAATAGCAAGAATTTTAACTGTATCATCAAGAGAGAGTGATATTGTTGCAAGATGGGGCGGTGAAGAGTTTTTTATGATGTTACCTGAAACCAATATTGAACAAGCTTTGGTTGTAGCGGAAAAGATTAGATTAACTATTGAACATACTAAATTTAATGATGATATTAGAATCACTTGCTCTTGTGGTATAGCACAATTTAGAAGCAGTGATGATATAAAAAGTTTGTTTAAACGAGTTGATGAAGCACTTTACAATGCCAAAGAATCTGGCAAAAATCAAGTTAAAATAGAGAGTGTTTAAAACTTTCTATTTTAAAATGTAACTATTCTAAACACTTAAATAACTAATAATTAAATTTTTTAAAACCTATCAAAATTATAATCTCTTTTTGGTATAATCATACCTGACATAAAATTTAAAATTAAGGACTTATATATGGGTTTAATAGAAGAATATAAAGCACATACAAAACAAAGAGCAGAGTTAGGTGTTCCACCTTTAGCATTAACAGCAGGGCAAGTTGCACAGCTTGTAGAGTTATTAAAAGCTGATACTATTGTAGAGGAAGAGTATCTTTTAGATTTATTAAAAAATAAAGTTCCAGCAGGTGTTGATGATGCTGCTTATGTTAAAGCTGCATTTTTAAATGCAATAGTTGTAGGTGATGCACACTGTAAAGCACTTACAAAAGTAGATGCTATTAAAATCTTAGGAGCTATGTTAGGTGGATTTAATGTAGGACCACTTGTAGAAGCACTTAAACATAATCATGTAGAGATAGCTCAAGCAGCAGCTGATGAGCTTAAAAATACTATACTTGTATATGATGCATTTAATGATGTAAAAGATTTAATGGATGAGGGTAACTCTTTTGCTAAAGAGGTTATAGAATCTTGGGCAGATGGTGAATGGTTTACTTCAAAACCAGCACTTGAAAAAGAGATAAAATTAACTGTATATAAAATCCCTGGTGAAACAAATACAGATGATCTATCACCTGCTAGTGAAGCATTTACAAGAGCAGATATTCCACTTCATGCAAATTCTATGCTAGGTGCTAGAATGGAAGATCCATTAAATACTATGGCAAAACTAAAAGAAAAAGGTAATCCTTTAGCTTATGTTGGTGATGTTGTAGGAACTGGATCTAGTAGAAAATCAGGGATCAACTCTGTGCAATGGCATATGGGAAGAGATATTCCAGGTGTTCCAAACAAAAGAACAGGTGGAGTTGTAATTGGTTCTATTATTGCACCAATTTTCTTCAATACAGCAGAAGATAGTGGATGTTTACCACTTCAAGCACCTGTAGATAAACTTGAAACTGGTGATGAAATTATAGTGAAACCTTATGATGGTGTAATAGAAAAAAATGGTGAAGTTGTAAGCGAATTTACATTAACTCCAAATACTATTACAGATGAGATGAGAGCAGGGGGAAGAATACCACTTATTATAGGAAAAGGTCTTACTGCAAAAGCTAGAGTTGCTTTAGGATTAGATCCAAGTGATCTATTCTTAGCTCCAGAGCAACCAGCAGATGATGGAAGTGGATATACACTTGCACAAAAAATGGTAGGTCAAGCTTGTGGAATTGATGGTGTAAAACCAGGTGTTTATTGTGAACCAATCGCTACAACTGTTGGAAGTCAAGATACAACAGGACCTATGACAAGAGATGAGATTAAAGAACTTGCAGCTCTTAGTTTTGGAGCTGATTTTGTTCTTCAATCTTTTTGTCATACAGCAGCTTATCCAAAACCAGCAGATATTGAGTTACAACATACTTTACCAGAGTTTTGGACAAGTAGAAAAGGATTTATTTTAAGACCAGGTGATGGTGTAATTCACTCATGGTTAAATAGAATGTGTTTACCTGATACAGTAGGAACTGGTGGAGATAGCCATACAAGATTTCCAATAGGTATATCTTTTCCAGCTGGATCTGGACTTGTTGCATTTGCAGCAGTAACAGGTATGATGCCACTTACTATGCCTGAATCTGTTTTAGTTAGATTCAAAGGTAAAATGCAACCAGGTATTACTTTGAGAGATTTAGTAAATGCTATTCCACATCAAGCTATAAAAGATGGATTATTAACAGTTGAAAAAGCTGGTAAGAAAAATATTTTTGCTGGAAGAGTGTTAGAAATAGAAGGTTTAGAAGATCTAAAATGTGAACAAGCATTTGAGTTAAGTGATGCATCAGCTGAGAGAAGTGCGGCAGCTTGTACAGTTAAACTAAACAAAGAGCCTATTATTGAATATTTAGAGTCAAATATTGTTTTAATTGAGGAGCTTATTGCTCAAGGTTATGAAGATAAAGCAACTTTACAAAGAAGAGCAGATAAAATGAGAGAGTGGATCAAAAATCCACAACTTTTAGAAGCTGATAAAGATGCTAAATATGCAGCAGTAATTGAGATAGATTTAGATCAAGTAAAAGAGCCAATCTTAGCTTGTCCAAATGATCCAGATGATGTAAAAACTTTAAGTGAAATCCATGAAGCTGGTCTTAAAACTGATATTGATGAAGTATTTATCGGATCTTGTATGACCAATATTGGATTATTTAGAGCTGCTGGTGAAGTTCTAAGAGGTGAGGGTGCAGTTGCCAATAAACTATGGATATGTCCTCCTACAAAAATGGATGAAAAAACTCTTATTGAAGAGGGATATTATAGTGTATTTGGAACAGCTGGTGCAAGAACAGAGATACCTGGATGTAGTTTATGTATGGGTAATCAAGCAAGTGTTGCACAAAATGCTTATGTATTCTCAACTTCAACTAGAAACTTTGATAATAGACTTGGTAAGGGTTCTCAAGTATATTTAGGAAGTGCTGAATTAGCTGCGGTTGTTGCACTAAAAGGTAAATTACCAACAGCATCTGAATATATGCAAATAGTATCAAATAAAATTACTCCTGAAATGACTGATGAAGTTTATAGATATTTAAACTTTAACAAAGTTCAAAAAGATGAACTTGAAGCTATGGTTAAATAACTTCAAGTTTCAAAATATTAAAAGGCTTAGATTTTTATCTAAGCCTTTTTTGTTGCCTCAAATTGCAATCTAGCTTTCATAATATTTACTTCAGATGAGATACCTATATCTGCACCGCTTGGATCATTGTTTGCATTTGCTGATCGTTTGATTTGGTCAAGTTTGATTTGTGCTGCTTTTGGATCATCTGGTATAGATGTGTCTAGCCTAACACTTCCACCTACAGCATACATTTTTCCATCTGGTCCCATTTGGTAGTTGTATTGAATAGGAGCAGTTGTAGTTCCATGTGCAGCATGATTTTGTTCATGAGCTCTGATATGTGAATCGGCACTTTTAAATTTTGCCAAAACTCTTTCATAGTCGTTTTTATCAAGCTGTTGTCCAGATACCTCAATATAATCTTGCTTATTTTGAGAAGTTTTCTCTAGTGAAGCTTTTTGATCCAAAGCATGAAGTTGAGCATACTTTTGACTAAGTTGAATATTGATAGTAGATTTGCTTATTGTCCCTGTTCCTATTACCATAATCTAAAGTATATCTAAATTTTGTTAATATGTCAAAAATAAAAAAAGGAAATTTATGGAGTCTTTTATCCAAGATTGGGGATATATAGCTTTAGCATTGTATAGTTTTGGTGGTGGTATGGTAGCATTAGCTATTGCTGGAGTTTTATCTTTTAATGGAGATCTTAATATTTATATATCAATAATAGTAGCAGTTGTTGCCAATATCGCTGGAGATCAGTTTTTATTTTATATGGCAAGAAACAATAAAACTCAAGCAAGAAATATTATGGGAAAATATGAAAAATTTGTTGGTAAAACTGAAAATATGATGGTTAGATTTGGATCATTTGCTATTGTATTACAAAAATATATTTATGGAATAAAAACTTTAATACCTATTATTATAGGGCTTACTGATTATAATACAAAAAGATTTCTTTTTTGGAATATTTTAGGTGCAATAATATGGGGAGTGATCGTAGGTGTAGTTTCATATACACTAGGTAATATAGTGCTTACTTATTTAGCCCAAATCAAAGAGTATGCTATTGGTATTTTAATAGTTTTGATTTTAGTTATAGGATATTTTTTAAACAAAAGGTAACTATTGTAAGTAGTTATCTTTGCTATCCATATCATCCAACTCTTGACCTATTGCTTTATATTCTCCAAAATAATACTCAACAAATTTTTTGATATCTAAATCTACTGGAAGAAAATATTTATCATTTTTTTTAGCATACTGATTTAGCCAAATAGTAGCATCTTTTTGATCTAAATAGTGTCTTGCTAATGATTTATAAGTATTGATATACCATTGTTTTAGATTTTCTATACTAGTTTTATCTAGGTTAATTGATAATTTTTTATTATCATCATCCCATACTAAAACAGATGAATCAAATAGTCCTTGAAGATGAATAAGTCCCTCACAATAATATGGTTGCACTTCATCCACTTCCATCCAAGCTATAAGACCTACTGCTCTTTTAATAGTATCGATCAAAACTTGTTCTAAACAATTTTGTTCATTATTAGAATCATCTAAAAAGAAAGACACCAATCCACCAGTAGTAGCTTTGAACTCCTCTATATTTTTAAAATTACCTGTTTTGTTCATAATTGTTTCTGTATTTTCATCACACCATAATATATGTCCAAATTCATGCCCTATAGTTGTAATATCATAAACTTGATGCCATTTTTTAGGATTTTGAAATAACACTTTTCTATCCAAAGTTAGTATCTCTTGCCCTAAAATCTTCCTAGAGAGTTTTAGAAATGGTTTTGCTCTTTGAGATTGTAATATCTCATCACTAAATGCAAATATCTTTTTTCCCTCTTCAAGACTTACTATTTCATCGTTTGGAACAACTTGAGCAGAAAAAAGGCCATTAAACTCAGCTGCAAAAAATAAAGCAGGTCTTCCTAAATAAAGTTGAACTTTGTCAAGAGAGTTAAGAGAGAAGTTATATATATCTTGGTTATTTTTTTCTTTGTCAATATTATTATATATTTTTTCAAACATAGATTTGATTTTCTTAACTCTTTGATTATTGTTTTGTAGGGTAGGGCTGCTTACTCTTATATCCCACTCAAGAGCTACTGCTTTTCTAAAATGATCCTCATAATATTCAAGTGGATGACCTATTTGGATAGGGGTTTTTATCTTCATCCAAGCTCTATCTACCTCTGCCCACCTTTGTATAAGTGTATTGGTTTTATACTCCCCTAATGCTTTTACGATTGACTGTATGTATAACACATATTCCCATTTATTATCATACACATCATCTTCTAATTCCAATAGATTATCCACAAGAATTTCAAGCTCATCTTTAACTTTATAAACCTCTTCTTTAAATGCTCTGCTATAAGCTACACTTTGATAATTTCCATTTTCATCTTTGACTAGCATAGAGTAACATCTATCTGCAATAGTGCCATTATGACCTTTGTCTAAAAGATTATTTTTTTCTAAGTATTGCATTATTTTTTCTTCATCATTATTAAATTCAGCTAATAATTCTTTATTTACTGTATTTATTATTAGTTTTGTCCAAGATATTTGCCATTTTGACATCATAATACCTGTTTTATATACTCCTTCAAATATAGCTTGATAAAATGGTGTTAGAAGATTGTTACTTTTGATAAAATCTATAGTGTTTTTGTGAATATTTATCCAAAAATCTGATACAAAAAGATAAGCTTTCTCTTGTGCTTGTATAATTTGTTCTTCATTGAAATCTGATTTTTTTAAAACTTGCACTAAACTATCATCTCGCAAATTAACCAATCTAGTAATAACTGCCATCCTTACATCATCTGTAATAGATAAATCTAAATTTTTTGCAAAATCATCTATAAGCTTTAGCTTTGAATACTCTTTGTTTTCTAAATATTGATAATAAAGATTTATTGTATCTTTTCTATTTTGTAGATAGTTATAAAGTTTTTCTAAATCATCTTCAAATTTTTGCTTCTTTGTCATTCTTGTTCCCTTTTGATTTGTGCATCTATATTTTTTAATTTCTCTTCTAATCTATCATATCCACGGTCAAGATGATAGATTCTATGAACTTTTGTAACACCATTTGCTACTAATCCTGCTAAAACCAATGCACTACTAGCTCTTAGATCTGTAGCCATCACATCAGTTCCTATTAAACTATTTGGAGTGCCTTTTATTGTAGCTACAGTTCCATTTAGAGTTATATCTGCTCCTAGTCGTATTAGTTCACTTACATGCATAAATCTATTTTCAAATAGTTTCTCATCAATAATACTTACTCCATTTGCCATAGTAGCTACTGCCATAAACTGTGCTTGCATATCAGTAGGAAATCCTGGATATTCAGTAGTAGTGATATTTACAGGTTTTATCTCATGTGCAGGGTGGATTGTGATACTTGTTTCATCTACAGATAATACAAATCCCATCTCTTCAAATTTGGCAATAACTGAATCTAAATGGTTTGGCTCTACATTTTGAACTCTTACGGTGCTATTTGCAATAGCTCCAGCACATAGATAAGTTCCCGCTTCTATTCTATCAGGAATAATACTAAAAGGTTTAAAATTTAGTAACTCTTTGTTGCTACCTTCTATGGTAATAGTGTTTGTTCCAATCCCATCTATTTGAACACCAGCATCTTTTAATACCTCACAAAGCTGGACAACTTCAGGCTCTTTTGCTGCATTTATAATAGTGGTCTTACCATTTGCTAATGCTGCTGCCATAAGGATATTTTCTGTTCCTGTTACAGTAACTTTATCAAATACAATGGTAGCACCTTTTAAAGCACCATCTACAGTAGCTTGGATATAACCAGCTTTGATCTCTATTTTAGCACCCATTTGCTCTAAAGCTTTTAGATGAAGATCAACTGGTCTTTGCCCTATGGCACAACCACCAGGTAACGATACTTCACAATGCCCAAATCTAGCCAATAAAGGACCCAAAACCAAAATAGATGCTCTCATAGTTTTTACTATTTCGTATGTTGCTTTTGTTTGATTTAGTGTTTTAGTATTAATAGTAATATTAGTATCATCATGTTTATATGTAGCACCTAGCATACCTAAAAGTTTAAGTAGTGTTTTTATATCTGCTACATTTGGGATATTTGATATATTTATCGTATTTGCACTTAATATTGTAGATGCAAGAAGAGGAAGAGCGGCATTTTTTGCTCCACTAATTTTGATAACTCCTGAGAGTTTTTGCTGTCCTATGATTTCTAAATAATCCAAAATTTTCTCCAATTTTTTTATTTTTGTTGTTTTTGTATAATTTTATTAGGGGAATTATAGTATAATTTTACAAAAAATTAGCTAAGGAATATAGATGTTTATGGAGTTTGAGTTAAAAGATTTTGAAAATAGTGCAAAAACACTAGAGAATTTAATAGAAGAAAACAAAAAAGAGTTAGATGAGTTATTGAAAATAGAAAATAAAACTTATCAAAATTTTGTAGTTGCTTTTGAGTTAATGAGTGAGAAACTTGATAAATTTATCACTATGATCTCACATATAGATAGTGTAAAAAATAGTGAACTAACACAAGAAGTGTATAGTAAATGTTTGCCGTTGATAAGTTTATATAGCACTGAAATATCTCAAAATGAAGATATTTATAGGGCATTTATTAATATACAGTCTAACGAAAAAGGCTCTTTAAATATAGAACAAAACAAAGTTTTAGAAAATGAGATAAGAGATTTCAAACTTGGTGGATGTGGTTTAGATACACAAAAAAAAGATAGATTAAAAGAGATAAATTTAAAACTAAGCCAGTTAAGTAAAGAGTTTTCACAAAATCTACTTGATGCTACTAATTCTTGGGAGATGATACTTGAAGATGAAGAGGATGTAAAAAATATACCACAAAGTGATAAAGATTTAGCAAAATTTGATGATGATGGTGTGGTAAAATATAGATTTACATTACAGATGCCATCATATTTGGCATATATCACTTATGGAACTAATCGTGCTAGAAGAGAAGAGATATATAAAGCATATACTACAAGAGCTCCTGAAAATGCGAAGATTATAGAGGAGATTTTAAAACTCAAAAAGGAAAAAGCTAATATTTTAGGATTTGATAATTATGCTCAATATTCATTAGAAACAAAAATGGCAAGATCAACAGATGAAGTATTGGAGTTTTTAGATACTTTAGCTACTTATGGTAAAGTAAAAGCAAAAGATGAATTAAAAGAGGTTCAAAAGTTAGCTTATGATGAGGATAGGTTAGAGGATATTCAAAGTTTTGATATAGCATATTATAGTGAAAAGCTAAAAAAAGCTAATTACGATATTGATCAAGAGTATTATAAACCATATTTTGAACAAGATAGTGTAGTGCAAGGGTTATTTATAGTTTTGGATAAATTGTTTGATATTGAGTTTAGATTGGTTCAAGATGCTAAAAAATGGGATGATAAAGTAAAAGTTTATGATATTAGTGAAAATGGTTCAATTATAGCACGATTATATCTTGATCTTGAAGCAAGAGATGATAAAAAAGGTGGGGCTTGGATGCATAATTGGGAAACACACTATAAAGTAAATGGCAAAGAGCAATTACCATCTGCATTTGTGGTATGTAATTTTGCACCATCTACAAAAGATACAAAATCTTTGTTAAGACATAGTGATGTAGTGACATTGTTTCATGAAATGGGTCATGCTTTACACCATCTTTTAAGTAAAGTTCAGGAGCCATTTGTAAGTGGGATCAGTGGAGTTACTTGGGATACTGTTGAGTTTCCATCACAGTTTTTAGAGTATTTTGCTTACGATAAAGATGTTTTAAAAATATTTGCTAAACATTATCAAACAAAAAAGGTTTTAGATGATGAGGCAATAGATAGATTGATAAAAGCAAAAAATTTCCAATCATCACTAGCTATGGTGCGACAACTTGAGTTTGCATTGTTTGATTTTAGATTGCATTTAGAGGATATATATACACAAGATAAAGTTCAAGAACTACTTGATGAAGTTAGATTAAAAACTAGTCCATTATTGCCACCTAAATACAATAAATTTCAAAATGGTTTTAGTCATATATTTGCTGGAGGATATGCTGCTGGATATTATAGCTATAAATGGGCTGAAGTGTTAAGTGCAGATGCTTTTTATATGTTTATAGATAGTCATATCTTTAACAAAGATTTGGCACTTAAATATAAAAAGATTATCTTAGGGCAGGGTGGTAGTGTAGATATGGATAAGCTTTATACCTCTTTTACCAATAAACAAAAAGCAGATATAAAATCATTACTTAGAATTGATGGAATTATTAGTTAAATTATGATAAAATAACTCTTAAAATTTTTAAAATAGATAAGGATCAATAAATGGACAACACAACAAATACAACAGTAGAAAAATTAACATCAGCAGTAAATCAGCTTATGGAAGCTTATGAGAAGCTACAAAATGAATTTAATCAACTACAAGATGAAAACAAACAATTAAAAAATACTATTACTAATTTAGAAGATAAAAATCAAGAGTTATCAAAAGAGTTGGATGTCGCAAATAATATCACTACTACACAATCATCAACTATGGGTAGTCTTCTTAATAAAGTAGAAGATGTTTTAAAAGGTGTAACAAATACTATAAACAAAAAAGAGGATGAAGAGCCTGATTATAATACTAATATTCCTGTTGAGGATAATGATATAAAAGAGGATAATGAAGATACCACTACAACAATTTCAATAAAACAATCACCAAATCTACTAAATACAGATAAACCTGCAGATGTAGCTGATCTATCCCTTAACAATAATATACCACCAAAAGAGAATAAATCAGGACTTGATCTTAATAAGATGGAATCGCTTCTTAACGGATTAAAGCTATAGTTTGATTATATGCTTGTTTTATTAAATAAAAACAGTTTATTTAAAACTTTTAATGTTGATAGTTTTGATTCTTTAGAAGATAGCTTAAATATGTTGGCACCTTCTATGTGTGAATATTATTTAAGCAACTTAGCTTCTTATGAGGAGCATTATGGTTATTTTAATAGATCAAATATACAAAACTCTATCTCTTTTTCTAATTATCATATTTTTTTAGATTATGATGATAATATTTTTTTAGAGATAGATACTACAGTAGAAGAGTATGAAGAGACAGATAGTTTATGGTAAAACTGTGAAAATTTATGTTTTCACTAATTAGAATAAAACTTAAAGTATAAGTATGAGATACCCAATAGATTTCTTAGATAGTTTTGATAAAACATTTTTGTTTTGGATACAAAGCTTTTTAAGATACAAACTTACCACATTATCAAATAGACAAGTAGATGATAAGGATAAATTCCAAGAGATATTAAGAGTGCTTAAATTTGATATCTCATCTATGAAAGAGTTAAAAAAGCTTATAAAAGAAGCTAGACAATGTGGATTGATTGGTATTAACACTTATATTAATCCTATTGAAAAGTTGTATTATTATTGTCAAAAGCAAGGATTTGCTTCACTTAAAGAGATCGATGAGGAGTTTTTGATAGATTTTTTAGCTATAGAAACTTCATCTTTGAGTGATGCTACTAAAAAAAACTACCGTATGGCAATCTTATCGTTGTTTAAATATATCGATAAACAAAATCAAAATGATGATGGCAACTCTTATATTTATGGTTTTGAGTTAAAAAATCTAACAGGTTTAAATAGCAAATCAGGGGTAAAACTACCATCTTTTCTTACTGATGATGAATTGAAGCGATTTTTAAAATCTATTGATGAAACTTCATTTAAAGATTATGCTAGAGCAAAAAATAGACTTTTGATAAAGATTATATTATATACAGGTATGAGAGTAAGTGAAGCTATTAATATCAAATATAAAGATATGATACTAGAAGATGGTTTATATATTATCAAAATAACAGGTAAGGGCAACAAACAGCGAATAGCTATGGTTAAACAAAAATATATACAAAAAGATCTTCAAGAGTATAAAGAGTATAGAGATAACTCAACTGCCCTACTTTTTTCATCAAGAACAGGTAAAAAACTCACACAACCTTATGTATCGTATATAATGGACAAGATACTTACAAATGCTGGTATTCACAAAGATAAAAATGGAGCACATATGTTAAGACATACTTTTGGGACTAAATTGTATCAAACAAACAAAGATCTTATCCTTGTGCAAGAAGCATTAGGTCATGCTGATATTAATACATCTAGGATATATACACATTTTGACAAAGATAGGCTAAAGAAAACAACCTCTATTTTTGATTAGACTATAATCTCTTCCACTACAACAACATCATATTGTTGTTGCTTGATAATAAGTGCTTTATCATGTGGCACTAATGTATCGTGTTTTAGTCTTTCTAGCTCTTTTTTATATTTTAAAATCTCATTTTCAAGCTTGTTGATTTTTTTGTTTTGTTTTAAAATCATACTTACACCAGCTAAATTGACACCTAGATTTCTTGTAAGATTTAAAACAACTTTGATATTGTCTATATCTTCTTGTGAATATAGCCTTATTTTACCGTTTGTTCGAGAAGGATATATCAACCCTTCCCTCTCATATTGTCTTAAAGTTTGTGGATGTATATTTAAAATCTCAGCGACCATACTTATAAGATAAACAGGTTCTTTGTAAGAATTTGACATAATTTACTCCCTTTGTTTAGATTATAATGTTTTTGGTAGTTTCTCTTCCATTAACTCTTTTAAACCACTATCCAACTTATCAACATCAGGCAAAATAATATTTGCTTTTAGGTATAAATTACCTTTTTGTTTAGTTTTTCTATTTAAAGCACCCATCTCTTTGACTCTAAATTTTTGATTTTGTTTTGTGTTTTTTGGCACTTTTAGAGTGATAGTTTTTTCTAGTGTTGGTATCTCAACTTTACCACCAAATAGTGCTGTATAAAGTGGTATATCAAAAGATTTGATAAGATCATCCCCTACTCTTTCATACTCACTACTTGGTTGAACTTTTAAAGTTATGATCAGATCACCTCTTGGGAAACCTTGTGCAGATCTTCCTTTGCCTTTGGCTCTAATTTTTTGACCATCTTTTATCCCTGATGGTATTTTTATATCAAAATTTTCATTGTTGATTGATATATTTTTTGTGCCACCTAGAATAGATGTATTAAAATCTATGGTTAAACTAGCTTCTATATCAAGATCTGGTTCACCAAAACCTGAAGCAAAACCGCCTCCGCCAAAACCACCTTGATTAAATCCACCAAATCCGCCTTGTCCGCCAAAACCACCTTGGCCACCAAAACCTCCACCTTGTCCAAACATTTGTCTAAGGATATCATTGATATCTACACCAGCACCCTGCCCTCGTGTAAAGTCGTGGAAATTTTGCCCACCAAACATATCATCACCATAAGCATCATATTGAGCTTTTTTCTCTTTGTCACTTAAAACTTCATAAGCAGCATTGATCTCTTTAAATTTCTCCTCTGCTTCTTTTGTTTTGTTGATATCTGGATGGTATTTTTTTGCTAATTTTCTATATGCTTTTTTTATTTCACTTTCTGTTGCATTTTCACTTATCTCTAATGTTTCATATAAACTTTTTGACATTTTTAACTCCTATATAATATGATATAATAATTTCGTCCGTATTATATCACAAACTTGAGTCAATGTCAATCAAGGTTAGAAAAATTGCACAATAATCATATATGATATTGTCCCTATAAATATAGAGATTAAGTAGTTGTTAAATTTGATATTAAAAACAAAAATAAACAATAGTAAAAATTAGATCCCTAATAAATCCATACCCAATTAGACAACAAGCCAAATTACTCTATAATTAGGTACTTTAAAGCGAAAAAGTCAC
>CAJXII010000003.1 GCA_913054415.1 uncultured Arcobacter sp. | reverse complement strand
CACCTTGAATATTAATAATATGAGAGTGATGTAAAATCCTATCAAGTATAGCTGTATTATAATGTCCCCATTTGTCAAGACCAATATCAGATCTCTTTTTATTCCACTTTTTATGTTACTCCAAGTAACACATTTTTAGCATCATAGCATCTATTGTTAGCGTTTCCATACTAGTGTAAATAATCAATGTGTAGTGCATACACTACAAACATCAAAAGATTTAAAAACTATTTGTGCTAAATCTATATTATCAAGTCCTATCATAGCTTTTTGACTAGTGCTTTGGTTTTGTTTTGTTCCATTGCTTAAATTCCATTGTGTTGGGGTGATAATATCATATTTTTTGATTATTCCATTTTCTAAATTTACTTTATGTATTAAACTACCCCTTGCAGCTTCTACGATCCCCACTCCACTACTACTGATTTTTGATATATCAATTTTTGGTGCTATAAAAGATGGCTCATCTAAATTTAACTCTTTGATAAGCTTTTGACTATGATTTAACAGTTGTGGTATCTCACAAACTCTTGCTACTATTCGTGTAAGAATACTATCACCATATTTTCTATGTGCTTCTTTTATAAGTGGAGTTTTATTTAACATAGCTCGACTTAATGGTCCTACTTCATAATATTTATCTTTATAGGTTACATTTTTTGCATAACTTTTTTGATTTTCAAACTCTTTTATATCGTTGATATTTAAGTTTTGAGATACTCTTGTATGATTTGCTTTACCACCATTAAAATAGCTATTGTTGCCAAATACTAAAAATCTATCATAACTTTTCCCAACTTGTTGCCAGAAGTTATTTTTAATATCATTTAAAATAGTTGCTAAATCCCCATCTAAAGAGAAAAGTTTTTCAATACTATCACATTGTAAAAAATCTTTACTATTTGCTACAACCATATTTTGTTCAAAATATTTTATCACTTCATCTATATAATTTACAACTTTTATCATATCTAGTTGTGTAGGTTCACATACTACACCTCCAACTATAGCATAAGAGTTATGTGGATATTGACCTCCTATGACTGCTATGGCTTTATTAATAGTAGATGATGGCTTTGTAGCTTTTAATAAATATTGTTTATGTCCAAATAATGGCATAATAGTTAAGTAAAACCACTTGAAATGATTTTGAATTAATTCAAAATTAAGAGTAAGTTCTCTCAAAATCTTTGCTTTTTGTGATATTTGTAAATTTGTATAGCAATCTTCAAGTGCTTTAACTGTTGCTATTAGATGAGCATGACCACATATTCCACACACTCGTGGATTGATCACAAGTGCATCTAAGGCACTTTTGCCTTCTAAAATAGTTTCTATATTTCTAGTGCTAAGAAACTCTATATCCACAAAACCAATTTTTTTATCTTCATCAAAAGAGAAATTTAATTTTGCTTCACCCTCTATTTTTTCTATTAGCTTTACTTTATTCAAAAAAGATCCTCTTCAAGTCGTTTAATCTTAAATGCTTTTGTAACTCCAGCAAGCGTTAGATATGCTCTTTTACCAACTCCAACAGGTAAATTTGCAGGTATTCCCATATGTTTTTTAGTTTTAAAAAAATCATCTTGTGGGAAATCTGGATCTGTGCAACCATGACAAGGCTCACCATTTCTTGTTTTACTATTTACATCATTCCAAAGTATTTTATTACAACTTCCTTGTGTATATGGAGCAGCACACCCATGATCATAAAACATACAACCCTCTTTTGCTCCAAATTTATGATTATCTATTTTATATTCAAAATATTCATTTCTGGTGCAACCGTTATGCACTGTATAGTTAAAATACTCTTTAGGGCGATTAAATTGATCTAGTTTTAAATCAATATCATTTTTTATAGAATAAAGTATATTTGCTAAGATTTGAGGTTGGATTGGACAACCACTTATACTAATAGTTTTCTCTTTTAAACTACTAAATAAAAATGTTGGTTTGTCTTCGTTAAAATGAAATCCTGTTGCATAAGAGTATCCACTATGTTTAAAAATACCACCAAAAGTAGCACAAGTGCCAACAGTAATAATTTTTTTTACTTTTGAAGCATATTTATTTATAATATTAATTATTGGTTCATTGGCTTTTTTATATTCTGAAGAGATTGCACCTTCGATAAGCAATATATCACAATCTAAATCTTTTTGAATAATATCTTCTAAACAATAATCACTTTCAATAATAGGATGATAAATAAACTCAAAATTATCTAAAAACACTTCAAGTTCATTGTAGTTTAAAAATGAATGTGCATTTCCATTGCAAGCAATAGACGTTAACCATAAAAGTTTTATTTTTGACATTGCTTAAACACTTAGCGCCTTATATATATTTAGACTAATATCTTCTATATAATCATTAAGATCTTTAGGAAGTACGTTTTCTCCTTTTAAAAATACCATACCACCTAGATAGCCCATAAAAAGTCCGAAGGCACTAAAAAAATCTTGATCTCTTAAATTACCTTTTGCTACACCCTCTTCAAAATATATCATTATCTCAGTAATAAATTCATTAACACAAATCATACCTTCACAACCATTTTTAAAAACTTCTCGGTTACTTAAATATATTCTTAAAAAATAATCTATCATTTCAGGTTTAACTGATGCAATTTTAAAATACACTTCTATAATTTTTTTTGTTTTTTCTTTTGTAGAGATATCCATATCATTAATATTTTTAAGTTCATTGCCCAAATATTTTGATACAAATGATATAATCTCTTTTGCTAAAATATCCTTAGAACTAAAATAATTATACATATTACCAACACTCATTTTTAGTGCTTTTGCAATATCTGGAATAGTTGTATTATAAAAACCATTAGTTGCAAAAAGTTCTAAAGCTCCTTGCATAATCTCTTCTTTTCTTTTTAGTTTTTTATCTTTGATTTTTGTAGACAATTTATTATCCTTTCATATCAGTTTATTATACAATAAATATTATAAATAATTAATACAAATATAGAGGCAAAATGTATCAAAGAGCATATTGAATTGGTTTTGTAAATCAAAATTCAAAGTTAAATTGGCAAAATAGTATTTAGAAAGTATGTCCCAAGGTATGTCCCTATGAAATCTTAAAACATTTTATAAAAGTAAATATTGATTAAAAGTATGATAAATACTGATAAAAGAAGTGGCGCGGTGAACGAGACTCGAACTCGCGACCTCCTGCGTGACAGGCAGGCATTCTAACCAACTAAACTACCACCGCACCTCATAAATAAAAATGGTGATCCCAAGGGGATTCGAACCCCTATGGTTGGAATGAAAATCCAAAATCCTAACCATTAGATGATGGGACCACTTATATAAATGGTGGTCGCTATAGGACTTGAACCTATGACATCTACCTTGTAAGGGTAGCGCTCTACCAGCTGAGCTAAGCGACCAAAACAATAAAAAAAACTTAACATAAATGGTGACCCGTGTTGGATTCGAACCAACGGCCACCTCCTTAAAAGGGAGATGCTCTACCAACTGAGCTAACAGGTCATCTTGCTAAGTGGATGAAATTATAGTAGAAAAAACTTTTTTTGTCAAGGGTTTTTTGCATAAATTTCAAAAATTTTTAAAAAAGATTGTTTTGCACTCTCTTTTTGTATATTTTTTCTATCACCTTTAAAGTGATAAACTCTTATATCTTCGGCTAAACCTAACACTTTTACACCAATTACAACTGTTCCTACTGGTTTATTTGGTCTTGCACCACTTGGACCAGCTATTCCACTAATTGCTACTGCTGTTGTGGCATTAAATTTATCTAAAACACCATCTAACATCTCTTGAACTACTTCAGTGCTTACTACTCCATATTTTTCAATAGTTTTACTATTGACATTTAACTCTTTTACTTTTACCTCATCAGCATAAGTTACAATAGATCCATTAAATACACTTGATACACCTGAGATCTGAGTAAATTGTGAAGCTACTAATCCACCTGTGCAACTTTCTGCAAATGTAATAGTATGATTATGTTTATATAAAATATCTCTTAAATCTTCTAAACTAAACATAATTATTTTACTACTACTTTATTTCTACCAGTTTCTTTTGCTTCATATAAAGCTTCATCCGCTCTTGCTACAATAGATTCTATTACATCACCATCTTTAAAAGATGTAAGACCAACAGAACAAGTTTTGTGACCTATTTGCTTAAATCTAGTATTTTGAATCAATTTTCTTAAATTATCTACAACTTGAAATCCATTTTCAATAGTTGTATTTGGCATAATTAAAGTAAACTCCTCTCCACCCCATCTAGCAAAAACATCTGTAATTCGAATATTTTCATCAATAGTTTTAGCAAAAGTGATAAGTGTTTCATCACCTATTTGATGTCCATAGGTATCATTGACTTTTTTGAAAAAATCTATATCAAAAATAGCAAAACAAATATCCTCTTTATATCTATTAAATCTTTGGTAATACTCTTGCATATATTCATTAAATTTATTTCTATTATAGATACCTGTTAAAGTATCATGAGTAGCTTTCACTTCAAATTGTTTAGATTTTGTTGTGATACTTGTAATATCTGTTAATGTTACTACAAATTTCTCTGTATTATCTATCTTATTTATATTTATACGAAATGCTTTTGGTTCAAAATTACTAATATCCATAAGTAAAACATTATAATCCCTATCTTTATGATGAAGTATCTCCCCTACCCATCTTTTACCTTCATTTAATACAGATAAAGAAAAGAAATTTTCATACTCCATAAACAATTCACTTACACATTGATGTTGTGATCTAAATTCATCTAATGAGTCTATATGAAAAAAATATAAAAATGATCTATTGACACTCAATATTTTTTCATCATCTCTAACAAAAACAATATTGGGTTGTGCATCTAAAATAGCTTGACTAAACAAAAGTTGTTCATCTAATTGCTTATGATAAGCTCTTAATTTAATATGATTTTCAACTCTTGATAATAATTCTACTTCATTATAAGGTTTTGAAAGGTAATCAACACCTAAAGTAAAAGCTTTTTCTATAGTTTCATCATCTTTTTTAGCAGTTAAGAAAATAATTGGAATATCTTTTGTTTCTCTATTTTGTTTGATAATTTTAGCTGTTTCAAAACCATCAATATCTGGCATCATAACATCTAAAAGTATTAAATCTATATGATTACTTAAAAGTATCTCTAAGGCTTTATATCCACCATCGGCTTGAAAAATATTATATTTATCTTTATACTCATCAAATAAAGCTTCAAGAATAAGAAGATTTGCAGATGTATCATCTACACATAAAATATTATACATTCATCCTCCTATTATAAGATGATATAAAAGAGGACAACTCCTCTTTTATACTAACAAGAATATGTTGATTTAATCTCAAATGCTGTAGGTCTAGCTTCATCAGGCCAAACTTGTCTTTCAAATTGATAATGTTGATAAGTATCTATCATCTCTGCTGTAAATACAGGTTGTAAGAAATCATTATCAGCGATCAATCCCTCTAATGCTTCTCTTAAAGTATGAGGCATTTGTGGTATTTTTTTCTCTCTAATCTCATCAAGAGATAATTCAAAAAGATCTTCATCCATTGGACCAACTGGTTCTAATTTATTTTTGATACCATCAATACCAGCCATCATAAGTGCTGCAAATGCCAAATATGGATTTGATGAAGAATCTGGGAATCTCATCTCAAGTCTAGTAGCAGGTGCTCCAGCTCCATAAGGAACTCTACAAGCAGCAGATCTATTTTGTGCAGAGTATGTTAAAATACTTGGTGCTTCAAATCCTGGGATCAATCTTTTGTATGAGTTTGTGCTAGCATTAGTAAAAGCTGCCACAGCAGCAGCATGTTGAAATACACCAGCTGCATAATGTCTAGCATTATCAGATAAATTCCCATAATTACCATCTTTATAGAATGTATTTACACCATCTTTCCAGATTGATTGATGCACATGCATACCATTTCCATTATCTCCATAGATTGGTTTTGGCATAAATGTAGCAGTTTTACCATTTAGATGAGCTACCATTTTTACTACATATTTAAGTTTTTGAACATTATCAGCGGCTTCTACAAGTGTATTATAAACTATACCAATTTCATGTTGACCTTGAGCAACTTCATGATGACCTAAAACAACTTCAAGACCAACTTCTTCCAATACCATCATAATCTCTGCTCTTAAATCTACACCTTTATCTACAGGAGCAACAGGAAAATATCCACCTTTTGTCCCAGAGATATGAGACATATTCCCACCTTCGATCTCAGATGATAAATTCCACTCACCATCTTCTGTATCTACACTATAGTATGATTCATTTGCACTATCTTTTACTTTTACATCTTCAAAAATAAAAAATTCATTTTCAGGTCCAAAATAAGCAACATCACCAACATTAGCTTCAGCTAAATATTCTAAAGATTTAGCAGCAATACTTCTTGGACATTTTGCATACATCTCACCTTTGTAAATATCATATACACTACATATAACAATTACTGTTGGATCAGCTGTAAAAGGATCTAAAAATGCTGTTTGCACATCTGGTTTTAAAATCATATCTGATTTATTAATAGGTTGCCATGCATCAATACTTGAACCATCAAAAGGCATACCATTATCTAATTGACCTTGATCAACTGCACTCATTCTATAACTAATATGATGCCAAGCACCTTTGAGATCTGTAAATCTAAAATCTACAAACTCAACTTCATTCTCTTCACAAAATTTAAAAAACTCTTCTGTGCTATTTACAAATTTACCCATGGTAAAATCTCCTTAAAAATTAATGTCCTTTATTGTATCAAAAAAGAGATAAATTAGTAGAAATTAAGTGGATAAAAAATATACAATTTTCTAAAATGTTACACTTTGTGCAATTTTATTTTTAAATACCACACATTTAGTATAACCTATTTGTTTTGCTAATAATACAACCTTATCATATCCAAATCCAATCTGATCCAAAGAGTGAGCATCTGAGCCAAATGTGATAGGTATATCTAAATCAAAAGCTAACTGCAAAATATCTTTTGATGGATATTGTTCTTTGATAGGCTTTCTAAGTCCTGCTGAATTAATCTCTATTGCCATATTGCTTTTTTTGATATCGAGCATAGTTTGATACACTATATCTTTGATATTTTTTTTAGGCATAAATTTAAAAACTTTAATAAGATCAAGATGAGCTACAATATTAAAATATCCAGATTTTACCATAGCTGAAACTGTAGCAAAATACTCTTGCCAAATCATATCTATATCTTTTTCTTCATAAGTTGCTATAAATTCTGGATTATCAAATCCCCACTTTTGTAAAAAATGCACCGATCCTATTAGATAATCTACATCTGCTTCTAAGATATAGTTTTCGATATATTTTGGATCACTCATATAATCCACCTCATACCCCAATCGTATATCGATCTTATCTTGATATTTTTCTTTTAAAACTAAAATATCATTTTCGTATGAAGATGTTTGTGCCAAACTCATACGATATTCAGGTTCAAAATCCATAGGAGCATGATCACTAAATCCAAATATATCTATATTTAAACTAATAGCTTTTTGGATATACTCTTCCATAGTTCCTGTTGCATGATTACATAAAGTTGTATGATTATGTAGATCTACTCTCATAGTGATATTATCCATTTTGATATTTGATCTATTGAGTTATCATCTAGATTTTTAAAAGGTGGCATTGTAGATTTTATCCCATCCCATCTATTTTTAGCTCCATGTTTGATACTATTTTTGATTGCATTGATATTATTATGGTATCTTTTTGATATATCTTTAAAAGATGGTCCAACTATTTTTTTATCAACTCTGTGGCAACTAAAACAATTTTTTTGTGTAGCTATTCTTTCCCCTTTTGGCATAGCATTTAATCTATTTAGTGCTTGTTGTGCTTTACTTAGATTTTCAACCGTATAGTGTTCAAATATATATTTTGCTATAGCTTCAAGTTCATCTTGAGTAACTTTACCTTTTAAAGATGGCATAAGTCCATATTGTTTTAAACTTTGTTTATCACAATATGATTTTGATCTTTGTGGATTGATAACATACTCTTTTATAAAATCTATAGCTTTTAATATCTTATCATCTTTTGTAGCCCCATGTATGAAATCTATAAGATGAAAACTAACTGCCATCATAGGTGGTGCTAAATCAGTTTTATCATCTATTTTAGGTGGCATATCAAGATTATGACAAGAACTACATTTTTCTTGTAAAAGTTTTTTCCCATCTAAATTTACAACACTTTTTTTATCTTTATTACTACTATTACATCCACTAAAAACAAATATCAATATTAAACTAAAATACCATACTTTTAACATACCTTATCCTAAAATACCAGCACCTTTAATTGCTGTGCTTCTATCTTTGGCATATACTCTTTTGCCATCAATAATATCATATTTCCAAATAGGTGCTGATGCTTTAAAATCCTCTACAAACTCATCAATTAACTCAAGTGCAACCCGTCTTTTTGGACTACATACTGCACTTATGTAACTGCTTGTATGATTTAAAACATCTCCACGACTATGTGCCATTAAAACTATGGCATTTTTCTCTTTTGCTTTTTTACTCCAAGCTTCAAACCAAGAGTTTAAGATAGGCTCATATATATCAAAACTAAGCCCATCAATACCATTTTCATCACGAACAACACCCACAAAAGTTATAATTGCACCATAATTAGATAATCTAAAATCTTTATACCACTTATTTGTAATTTGTTCTACGGGTAAACTTCCATCATAAAGTTCCAAATAACTCATATCAACCTCCACAAACAGGTGGTAATAAAGAGATTTTATCTCCATCTTTTAAATTAGCATTTTTATCTTTTACTAAAGTATCATTAATAGCTACTGCACTATTTTGTAACCATTGTTTTAACTCTTCATCAGCTTTTAAAATATCAGATAATTGCGATAGATTATCTATATCTAACTCTATTGGCTCTTTTGCTATTGGACCCAAAAATTCAACTCTAACCATTTTAATCCTTTTTTACTATATATTTGGTATTATACCACAATTAAAATAAGGGGCAACAAATATGATATTTGCAAAAATAGATTTTATCAATTTATTACCATTTTATATCTTTATCAAGCAACATATCAAATCATCACAAATAAAGCAAATAATCAACTACAAAAAATCATACCCATCAAAAATAAACAAACAATTTCATGCAAAAAAAATAGATGCTGCATTTATATCATCAATAGCTTCTAAAAACTGTAAATGTTTAGATGTTGGGATTGTAGCCAAAAAAGAGGTTGATAGTGTTTTGGTGCTTACAAACAAACCTAATAAAAATGATTTTCAGTCAAATACATCAAATGCTTTAGCTAAAATCTTAGATATTCAAGGTGAAGTAATTATCGGAGATAAAGCCCTTACATATTTTTACCATAATCAACAAGATGAAAATATAGTAGATTTAGCTAAACAGTGGCAAAAAAAATATAACTTACCTTTTGTATTTGCTAGACTTTGTATCAACAAAGAGTTTAGATATATCAATAACTTAGCAAACAAATTTTTAACCACTAAAGTTTATATCCCTCAATATATACTAAAACAATATGCAAAAAGATCAGGGCTTACAACAAAACAAATTTTAGATTATCTTAATAAAATATCTTATAAAATATCTTATAAAGAGAAACTATCTTTAAAAAAATTTCTCAAACTTAGCGATTAAGAATATAAATTTGGCAACTTCCAACTATATTTAAAAGCTATCAATCTTATAATTATACCTGCAACTAACAATAAACTTAAAGAAATAAATCCAAGAAAATTAATAGTATGTAAAATATATACAGCAAACCCTATAAAAATAGAGATAATCCCATAAAATCCACCTTTTAATACATAAGGAACTACATTTAAAAGTATATCTCTACAGATCCCACCACCAAGAGCAGTAACAAAAGCTAATATTATAATACCTGATAATGAAAAATTATGATCTATTGCTATTAAAGCACCAGATATAGAAAAAGATACAAGACCTATACTATCTATAAAAACAAATAAAGGCTTTCTATCATAATCTTGTTTTTTATGAAATTTTACTAAAATAAGTAAAACAATCATAGCTAAAACAATAAGCATAGGTGTTGTAGTAGTAAGTGAAATAGGATCTATACCAACAATAGTATCTCTTATAATCCCACCACCCAATGCAGTTAAAAATGCACTTATAAAGATACCTAAAATATCTAGTTTATTTCTAACTGCTATATAAAAACCACTCAAAGAAAATGAGATAATTCCTATAATTTCAGCGATCTCAAAAAGCACTAATTCTCTTTTAGTGATCCAATATTTGTTCTAAAAATTGTTTTAATCTATCACTTTGTGGATTGTTAAAAAATTCATCAGGAGTATTCTCTTCCAATATTTGCCCCTCTGCCATAAAAATAACTCTATCGGCAACTTTTTTAGCAAATCCCATCTCGTGAGTAACACAAATCATAGTTTTCTTCTCTTTTGATAAACTAATCATTACATCCAAAACTTCTGAAATCATCTCTGGGTCAAGTGCTGATGTTGGTTCATCAAAAAGCATAATTTTTGGATTTGCACATAAAGCTCTTGCTATTGCAACTCTTTGTTTTTGTCCACCACTTAACTGATTTGGATATTTATCTGCTTGATCTGCAATATTTACTTTTTCTAAATATTTCATAGCAGTCTCTACCGCTTCTTTTTTAGGAATAGAATGCACATGTATAGGCGATAAAATAAGATTATCTAAAATAGAAAGATGTGGAAATAGCTCAAAATGTTGAAACACCATAGCAACATCTTCTCTAATTGCTTTTATTTTTTTAACATCATCTTCTAGTTTTATACCATCAACTATTAGCTCACCTTCTTGAAATTGTTCAAGATAATTTATACATCTAGTAACTGTTGATTTTCCACTACCACTTGGACCACATATTACGATAATTTCACCCTCTTTTACATTTAGGTTAATATCTTTTAAAACATGAAAATCACCATACCATTTATTTAAATTTTTAATCTCTATTATATTTTCCATTATTTCCCTACTTATTATTTGTATTAAATCTATCTTCTAAAATCATACTATATTTTGACATACTATAACAGAATATCCAATATATAAATGTAACAAATACATATCCCTCTGTTTCCATACCTAACCAATGTGAATCATTAGCTGCTAAATGAACCATTGACAACAGATCAAATAATCCAATAATCATAACCAAAGATGTATCTTTAAATAACTCAATCGATATACCTACAATATTTGGTATTGCTACTTTTAATGCTTGAGGAAGTATAACCAATATCATCTTTTGCCAATATCCAAGACCTAATGAATCAGCTGCTTCATATTGCCCTTTAGGTATAGCTTGTAATCCACCTCTAATAGCTTCTGAAATAAATGCTGATTCAACCATAGTAATAACTATTAATGCTCTTAGAAGTTTATTTAATTCAACTCCCTCTTGAAAAAATAGAGGTAATAAAACAGATCCCATAAATAGCATAGTAATCAAAGGAACACCTCTGATAAACTCAATATAAAATACACTTAAATTTTTAATAATAGGTAATTTTGATTGTCGTCCAAATGCTAAAATAATCCCAATAGGCAATGATAATACAATCCCAACTGAAGCAATTACAAGAGTTAATAATACTCCACCCCATTTATCAGTAGTAACTTCAGCTAAACCAAAATAACCACCTTTTATTAATATAAATGCAGCAATAGGATATATTAAAAACACCACTGCTTTTTGTGTAATTGTTTTTGCAACAAACTTAAATAATACTACAGTTACAAAAAATAATACAAATACCATATCTATCCTATAAAGCTCTGCTTTAGGATAAAAACCATATATAAACATACCAATTTTCTCTTTGATAAATATCCAATTAGCTCCCGAACCTAATGCATCTGCTTTTGTATGTCCTACAAATGAAGCATTAAATATAGCCCAATCTAAAAACGGTGGTATTGTCCAAACTAAAAAAGCTATAATTAAAATAGTTTGAACTACATCTAAAGGAGTCGCTAATAGATTCTCCTTAATCCAATGGATTGGTCCTCTTAAATTTTCTGGAGCTGGTCTTGCTACTTTTTCTTGAAAAACTGCCATCTATCGCTCCTTGATTGCTAATTTTTTATTTATAATATTTAATATAAATGAGACAAGCAAACTTATTGTTAAATATACTGCCATAGTCACTGCAATAATCTCTATAGCCTGTCCTGTTTGATTTAGAACTGTTCCACTAAATACTGTTACAATCTCTGGATAACCAATAGCTGTAGCTAATGATGAGTTTTTTATCAGATTTAGATATTGACCAATAATTGGTGGTATCGCTATTCTTATAGCTTGAGGTAATACTACTAGCTTTAAAGATTGATAACTAGAAAGCCCTAAAGATGCTGCCGCTTCTTTTTGACCTTTTGCAACTGCTTCAATTCCACTTCTTACAGCTTCAGCTATTAGTGAAGCAGTATAGATACTCAAAGCAAATGTCAAAGCTAAAAACTCTGGACTAAAATTCATACCACCTCTAAAATTAAATCCTCTTAAAGCTGGATTATCAAAACTAACAGGTGATCCTAGAAGATTAAATACAATTAAAGGTATCCCTAAAATCATCAAAATAACCCAAGGCCATACAATAATCTCATGCCCTGTCTCTTCAAATCTTTTATTTGCCCATTTTACAAACCATATAGCTACACCGATAGCTACAAAGAAAGAGATAATTACAAATGAAAATTGATCACCATATATAGGTTTTGGCACATAAAACCCACGGTTATTTAGGAACATATCAGCACCTAAAACTATACTTCTTTTTGGACTAGGAAGAGCTGCTAAAACTACATTATACCAAAATAATATCTGTAATAATAAAGGTATATTTCTAAAAAACTCTACATAAGCAAGTGATAACTTTGCTAAAAGATAGTTTTTAGATAATCTTCCAACACCAACAATTATACCAATAATTGTAGCAAAAAATATACCTACAAATGATACATATACCGTATTTACAAGACCTACTAAAAATGCTCTAAAATATGTTGAATCTTCACTATATGGTATTGGTGATTCACTTATTCCAAACCCTGCCTTATCGCTAAAAAAAGCAAACCCTGTAGTGATCCCTCTTACTTCAATATTATGTTGTAGATTGTGTATTACAGTCCATATAAAAAAGACCAAACCAATGACTACCAATAACTGAGATACAATATCTCTAAAAAGTTTGTTATAAAATATAGACACGAAAATTCCTTATTGATTATACTAAAAGTTAAAAACTAGATTTTAGTTCTTAACACTTACTATAAATAAAAAAACGGCTTTCGCCGTTTTTTTTATCTAAATGGAGGAGAGTATTGTAATCCACCTTTATTCCATAGAGCATTTAACCCTCTTGAAATTTTAAGCGGTGATCCCATACCAACATTTCTTTCAAATGATTCACCATAGTTACCAACTTGTTTGATAATTCTATATGACCATTTATTATCTAAATGTAAATTTTTACCTAAATTACCATCAACACCTAAAAGTCTTTTTACTTCAGGAACTTTTGAACTTGCAACCATTTTATCTACATTTTTACTTGTTACACCAAACTCTTCAGCAGTTTTAAGTGCATTTAAAGACCATTTAACAATATTAAACCACTCATCATCACCTTGTCTTACCAATGGACCTAAAGGCTCTTTAGAGATAATTTCAGGTAATACTTTAAAATTATTTGGGTGAGCTAATTGTGTTCTAATAGCATATAATTGAGATGAATCAGAAGTGATTAAATCACATCTTCCAGCTTCAAAACCTTTTCTTACTTGATCAGCTGTATCATAAGTGATAGGTTTATAGCTCATATTGTTTGATTTAAAATACTCAGCTAAGTTTAGCTCAGTTGTAGTTCCAGCAGTGATACAAACACTAGCACCATCAAGTTCTTTTGCACTATTTACACCTAAATTTTTATTAACTAAAAAACCTTGTCCGTCATAAAAATTTACACCAGCAAAATTTACACCTAAAGTTGTATCTCTACTTTGTGTCCAAGTTGTATTTCTTGAAAGAAGATCTATCTCACCACTTTGTAAAGCTGTAAATCTCTCTTTAGCAGTAAGTGGAACAAGTTTAACTTTTGAAGCATCACCTAAAACAGCAGCAGCAACTGATCTACACATATCAACATCTAGACCTTTCCATTGTTTATTAGCTCCAACTTCAGCAAAACCAGGTAACCCTGTAGATACACCACATTTTAATATACCAGCTTTTTGAACATCTTGCAATGTTCCAGCACTAGCACTAATAGCACAAGCTGCAAATGCAACTAATGATAACTTAGCAATTCTTTTCATTTAATTCTCCTATAAATTTAAATTCAGATATATTGTATAGCTTATATGCTTATTTTATAGACAATATGATGTTTTTTGAGATGAAGTTTAGTTTAAAGTGTGTAGATTTGTAACACACATAAGAGTTAATTCATAAGAAGAAAATCTCCTCTTATGAATGTAAAATTATAAAGTTAATTACTCATGTGAGAATTTAACTGTTTGATTTCTATAAAGTCCAGTTCCAACAGGTATTGTTCTTCCTATTACAACATTCTCTTTTAGATCACTTAACATATCCATCTTAGAACTAATTGCAGCTTCAGTTAAAACTTTTGTTGTTTCTTGGAAAGATGCAGATGAGATAATAGAATCACTAGTAACTGCCGCTCTTGTGATACCTAATAAAACAGGTTCTGCAATAGCAGGTTCTCCACCCATTCTTATAATCTTATCATTTTCTATTTTAAATCTTTTTTTAGATACCATATCTCCAGCTACAAATTTTGTATTACCAGGATCTACAATATTTACTTGTCTTAACATTTGAGATAAGATAACTTCAATATGTTTATCAGCAATACTAACACCTTGAGATCTATAAACTCCTTGAACTTCAGATACAATAAACTCATTTAATGCTTTTGGTCCTAAGATTCTTAAAATATCATGACTTACAATTTGACCATCTGTTAATTTCTCTCCAGCATGAACAAACTCTCCATCTCTTACCATAATCTCTCTCTCTTTTGGTATTAGATATTCCTCTTTATTACCTAAATCATCTGTAATTATGATTCGTTGTTTATTTCTTAACATTTTACCAAAACTTACTACACCATTAAATCCAGCTAAGATAGCTATATTTTTAGGTCGTCTTGCTTCAAATAGTTCAGAAACTCTAGGAAGACCTCCAGTAATATCGCTTGATTTTGCTACAGCTTTTGGTGTTTTACCAATAATATCAGCTACAAAGATTTTATCTCCATCATTTACTGCTAGTGCAGTTTTTGGCTCAAGGATATATCTATTTACTTTACCATTGGTTCCTTTTACAACAATTGCTGGTTTATATGAAGCTGGTATATACTCATTTACAACTAATTTACTTGTCCCTGTTAATTCATCAAATGCCTCAGCAACTGTTACACCTGGAACTATATCTTCAAATGAGATCACACCATCAATCTCTGCAATAGTAGGGTTAGCATAAGGATCCCAAGCAGCAATTACTACTTGTTCAGATTGTGCTGGTTTTGCAATAGTATCACCTTTTTTAACTGCTTGATCATCAGCTAATTCGATAATAGAATCTCTTGAGATATAAAATCTTGAAGCTTCTCTATCTTCACTATCTACAATCACTGCAAATAAACCTTTTTGTGTTATTTTATCTCCAGCTTTAATATCTTTAAATCTCTCTAAATAATCACCCGTTAGTTTAAAATATTTTACTGTTCCACTCGCATTTGCTATAATCTCTTGAGTAACTGGAGCACCATCTTCTACTAATAATTCTGAAGCATAAGGGATTCTTGAAGGAACATTCCATCCATCTTTGATCATCTCTACTATTGAGTCATTTGCTACTACTGTATCTCCATCTTTGTATGGGAAATAAAATTTACCCTCAATATTTCCACTAACACCTGCTAACTCATTTGGTTTTGCAACTGTATTTTTTCTAAGATAGTAAGTTTTTTCCTCTTTAGCATTTTTAACGGTTACCATAACCTCATCATGCCCAACAGATATACTCAATGTTCCATCAAATGGTGCATTTATCTTAGGCTCTACAAGTAATAATCCAGCATTTCTTCTATTTGCTACTACTAGTTTTCCATCTTTTGATGTAAATGTTTTTACATTGTAGTATCTTAAGAATCCCTCTTTAGTAGCTTTTAGATCTTTTTCAGCTTGAGTTGCACTTGCAGTTCCCCCAATATGGAATGTTCTTAGTGTCAATTGAGTTCCTGGCTCACCAATAGATTGAGCAGCTACAACACCAACTGCTTCACCAGGATTTGCTTTTCTTTGCTCACCTAGATTTAATCCATAACATTTAGCACAAAGTCCATTCTCCTCTTTACAAGTTAGTGGAGTTCTAATTGTTACAGATTTTACACCTGTTTCTACAACAACTTTAGCATCCTCTTCACTTATAAGTGTTCCTTCACTAAATAATATCTCATTTGACATAGGATCAACTATATCATTTGCAATAACTCTTCCTGTAATTCTCTCTTCTAAAGACTCTATTAGTTCATTTCCATCTACAATATCAGATATTTCAATACCCTCATGTGTTCCACAATCCTCAACAGAAATTCTAACATTTTGAGATACATCAATTAGTTTTCTAGTTAAATATCCAGCATTCGCAGTTTTAAGCGCAGTATCAGCAAGACCTTTTCTAGCACCGTGAGTAGAGATAAAGTATTCTAAAACATTTAACCCTTCTCTAAAGTTTGATAAAATTGGTGTTTCAATAATAGATCCATCTGGTTTAGCCATAAGACCCCTCATACCTGCAAGTTGTCTAATTTGTGCTGAACTACCTCTAGCTCCAGAATCTGCCATCATATAAATAGAGTTGAAACCATCTTTATCTGCTTCAACAATATCCATCATCTCAACCCCAAGCTTATTGTTTAATGTTGTCCAAATATCAATAATTTTGTTGTATCTTTCTTGCTCTGTTAAAAGACCTTGGTTAAATTGTTTTTGAACATCAATAACCTCTTTTTTACCTTTTGCAACAAGTCCAGTTTTACTATCAGGTATTTTAATATCATCTACTGAGATTGATATACCTGCATGTGTAGCATATTTGAACCCTAAATTTTTAAGATCATCTAAAAATCTAGGAGTTACATTGTATCCACCATGTTTATAGATATAATCTACTAGATTTCCAATATCTTTTTTCTTCAATACTTTATTCCAAAGTTCAACTGGCACAAAATCAGGTAAAATATTATGTATAATCATTCTACCAACTGTAGTTTTAATAATTTTACCATTAATTACTGTTCTAATTTTTGCATGAACATCAACTTTACCTAACTCTAATGCTATTGTCGCTTCATTTAGATCAGATAATAGTTTATGCTCACCTATTACACCATCTTTTTCTAGTGATAGATAATATATCCCTAAAATCATATCTTGTGATGGAACTGCTATAGCTCTACCAGATGCTGGTAATAAGATATTCATACTACTCATCATAAGAATTTTTGCTTCAGCAATAGCCTCTTGTGATAAAGGAACATGCACCGCCATTTGATCCCCATCAAAATCCGCATTAAATGCTGCACAAACCAATGGATGTAACTGAATAGCTTTACCATCAATAAGAACTGGATTAAATGCTTGAATTGAAAGTTTATGTAGTGTTGGAGCTCTGTTTAATAATATTGGATAATCTTCAACAATCTCTACTAAACATTCCCAAACTTCATTTGTCGCAGCTTCTATTAATCTTTTTGCTGATTTTAAAGTTGTAGCATAACCTTTCTCTTCAAGTTTTGCCATAAGATGTGGTTTAAATAGTTCAAGTGCCATTTTCTTTGGTATCCCACATTGATCCATTCTAAGGTTTGGACCTACAACAATTACAGATCTTCCAGAAAAATCAACCCTTTTACCAAGTAAGTTTTGTCTAAATCGACCTTGCTTACCTTTGATTATCTCACTTAAAGATTTTAGAGGTCTTTTATTTGCACCTTTTACTGCATTTGCTGTTTTTGCATTATCAAATAAAGCATCAACTGCTTCTTGAAGCATTCTCATCTCATTTCTAATAATAATTTGTGGAGCATCAAGTTCTACAAGTCTTTTAAGTCTGTTATTTCTGTTTATAACTCTTCTATATAGATCATTTACATCACTAACAGCAAATTTTCCACCATCAAGTGCTACAAGTGGTCTAATATCTGGTGGAAGCACAGGTAATACTGTAAGCATCATCCACTCTGGTCTATTTCCACTATTTAAAAAGTTTTCTACAACTTTTAATCTTTTTACAATAGTTTTTCTTTTTGCTTCTGATTTAGTAGCACCCATATCCTCTTTTAGTGTTGTTAATAAAGATACTAAATCGATCCCTGCTAATAGATCTTGAACAATTTTTCCACCCATATTAGCTTCAAATCCTGTATCTGAATAATTCTCTTCTATAATTCTATATTGTTCCTCATTTAAAACATCATATTTTTTTACAGGTTTTGTTCTTTCACTATCATAAAAAGCATCTCCTGGTTCATTTACAATATATGCTTCATAGTATAAAACTCTCTCTAAATCTTTTAATTTTACACCTAAAAGTGTTCCTATTCTACTTGGAAGTGAACTAACCATCCAAATATGAGCAACAGGAGCTACAAGATCGATATGTCCCATTCTGTGTCGTCTAACTTTTGAGCTTGTTACTTCAACCCCACATTTTTCACACACTACACCTTTGTATCTCATCTTTTTATATTTACCACAAAGACACTCATAATCTTTTACAGGTCCAAATATTTTTGCACAAAAAAGACCATCTCTTTCTGGTTTTAATGTTCTATAATTTATAGTTTCAGGTTTTTTAACTTCTCCAGATGACCACGATAATATTTTTTGTGGACTTGCTAATTTTATCTGAAATGCTGAAAAATCTTTTGGTTTATCTAGCTCTTGCACCTCAATTGGTTTTAATACTTTTTCTATTTTACTCATCTGCATCCGCCTCTTCATAAATTTCAACATCAAGTCCTAATGCTTGAAGTTCTTTTGTTAATACAAAAAATGTTTCAGGAACACCTGAACTTGGAACATTTTCCCCATTTGCTATAGCTTTATATGCTGCTGTTCTACCATCAACATCATCCGATTTTGTTGTTAACATCTCTTTTAAGATATTGGTTGCTCCATAAGCTTCCAATGCCCAAACTTCCATCTCTCCAAATCTTTGACCACCAAATAGTGCTTTTCCACCTACTGGTTGCTGAGTTACTAGTGAGTAAGGTCCTGTTGATCTTGCATGAACTTTCTCATCAACTAAGTGATGAAGTTTAAGCATATACATATAACCAACATTAACTCTCTCTTGCATCTTTTCACCTGTCATACCATCATAAAGAGTTGTTTTACCATCACTATCGATTTTTGCTAATTCAAATAGTTTTTCAAACTCTTCAGCTTTAGCACCATCAAAGATACTTGTAGCAAATCTAACACCTTTGCTCCAATCTTGCCCATAAGAGATCAACTCTTCATCACTCATATTTCCTAAAAGCTCTTTAGCATTCATAAGTTTTGCAGTATCTGCAATAGTGATCATTTTTTCTCTTAACTCTTTTACAAAATCATCTCTTTTTGCTTCAAAAATCTCTTGAATTTGATTTCCTAATTTTTTACCAACAAGTCCTAAATGAACTTCAAGGATCTGACCGATATTCATCCTAGATGGAACCCCTAGAGGATTTAAAATAACATCTACTGTTGTTCCATCTTCCAAATATGGCATATCAACTTCTGGAACAATATTTGAAACAATACCTTTGTTTCCATGTCGTCCAGCCATTTTATCCCCAACTTTTACTTTTCTTTTAGTAGCAACATAAACTTTAACTTGTTGAATTACACCACCTGGAAGGATATCATCATGCTCTAATATATCTATTTTAGCTTCATACTCTTCTCTTGATATAGCTTTCTCTTTTATAAAATGCTCTTTTATATCATTGTATTTTTTCTGAATATCTTTTGAGAATGAACCAACAACTTTTTTCATAGCAAATCTATTAACATTAGCTAAATCTTCAAGTGTTAATTTATCACCTTTTTTAAATGTTTTATCATTTAATTCAAGAGCTTTTACCAACTCATTTGATACTAGAAGTGTATTTATTTTTAAAGTTTCCTCTCTATCTAAAAGAGTTAATTTATCGTGATGTTCAACCTCTAATTCATGTTTCTCTGTTTCTAATGCTTGTAAGCTTCTCTCATCTTTATCGTAACCTTTTTTAGTAAATACCTTAACATCTACAACAGTTCCCTCCATAGATGCTGGACAATATAAAGATTTATTGATAACATGTCCTGCTTTTTCACCAAAAATTGCTCTTAAAAGTCTCTCTTCTGGAGTTGGTTTAATCTCACCTTTTGGTGTAACTTTCCCAACCATAATCATACCTGGTTTTAAATATGTTCCAATTTTTACTATACCACTATCATCCAAGTGAGCAATAGATTCAGCTTTTACACCTGGAAGATCTTTTGTAATCTCTTCATTTCCATGTTTAAGCTCTCTTGCTTCCACCTCTTTTTCATAGATATGAACAGATGTAAATGCATCCTCTTTTAGAAGTCTTTGATTTAAAATAATCGCATCTTCATAGTTATATCCATTCCAAGGCATAAATGCTACCATAGCATTAAATCCAATAGCTAACTCTCCATTATCCATAGATGGACCATCTGCTATAACTTGACCTTTTTGCACAAATTGACCATCTTTTGATCTATTTCTTTGTGTAAAAGCAGTATTGTTATTTGTTCTTGTATTTTTACTTACTAAATAATGATCTATAAAAGCACCATCTTCATCTTCACCTCTAATATAGATGTTTTTAGAATCAGATTTTTCAATAATCCCTGCTCTTTTTGCTTTAATTGCTGACCAAGAATCTCTTGCAACAACTTTTTCTAAACCTGTTCCAACAACAGGAGCTTGAGGTTTAAGCAATGGAACTGCTTGTCTCATCATATTTGATCCCATCAAGGCTCTGTTGGCATCATCATGCTCTAAAAATGGGATTAATGAAGCTGCAACTCCCATAACCATAGCAGATGAGATATCTATTAGTTCAACTTTTGAACTCTCTATTAGCATAATCTCACCATCAAGTCTAGCTTCTACTAGATTTTCAGCAATTTTACCATCTTTTGTAAGTTTTGTTGAACCAGGAGCGATAACTTTACCCTCTTCCTGAGTTGCTGTATAGTATTCTATCTCATCAGTTACTACACCATTTACAACTTTTTTGTAAGGAGTTTCTATAAAACCTAAACTATTAACTTTAGAATATGTTGAAAGTGTATTGATAAGCCCAATATTTTGACCCTCTGGAGTTTCAACAGGACAAATTCTTCCATAATGAGTAGGATGAACATCTCTTACTTCAAATCCAGCTCTCTCTTTTACTAATCCACCTTCACCCAATGCACTTAATCTTCTTTTATGTGTAACTTCAGATAGTGGGTTTGTTTGATCCATAAATTGTGATAATTGTCCAGATGTAAAAAACTCAATCACTGTTGATGTGATCATTTTAGAATTGATTAGATCATGTGGCATAAGATCTTCAAGTGTTCCACTTAAAGTTGTCATCTTATCTTTGATAGCTTTTTGCATTTTAATTAAACCTGAGTGTAATTCATTTGCTAAAAGCTCACCTATTGATCTAATTCTTCTGTTTCCTAAGTGATCTCTATCATCTATATGTCCATGACCTGCTTTTACTTTAATAAGATATTTAATAGTTTTGATAATATCTTCATGTGTCAAAATTGTAACATATTCAGGAACTTCAATACCAAGTTTATGGTTCATCTTCATTCTTCCCACTTTTGTAAGATCATATCTTTCTGGATCGAAGAATAATTTTTTTACAAAATCATGAGCTGCTTCTTTTGTCACAGGCTCACCTGGTCTCATAACTTTATAAATTCTTATAGCACATAGGTCATTTTCATCCTCTATTTGCTCTGTTTGTTTTAATAATTTTAAACTCTCTGCATCAGTTCTAAAAGCATTAATTATTGAATTATCTACACCTTGTGCTAAATCATTTGCAATATCAAATTCACTAAATCCTAAATCAAGAATTTTTTTCAATTTAAGATCATCAAGTGCTGTTAATGTATCAAATAATATCTCACCTGATTCAGGATCAAAAATTGGATTTGCTGTATGTCTTTCCATCAAAAGCTCAACTGGATACTCAACAAGTTTTAATCCACCCTCTGCTAAAGCTTTTGCTTTTCTTTCAGTCAATCTTTTACCAGCAGCAATTACTAGATTCCCTTTATTATCAATTAGATCATATTCAACTCTACCTGTAAAGTTTTCTGGGATAAAATCTACTAAGAATTTGTTGTTTTTGATTTTGATATTTAAAACAGGATAAAATAATTTTACGATATCCTCTTTAGAGTAATTTAATGCTCTTAACATAATAGTAACAGGAACTTTTCTTCTTTTGTTAATTCTAACATATAAAATATCTTTTGCATCATATTCAAAATATAACCAACTACCTCTATCAGGGATAATTTGACCTGTATAGATTAGTTTATTTTCAGTAGTAGATGATTCTTCCTCTTTAAATATAACACCTGGAGATCTGTGTAGTTGATTTACTACAACTCTTTCTACTCCATTTATTACAAATGATGTTCTATCTGTCATAAGTGGGATCTCTCTAATATATAAAGATTGCTCTTTTATATCTTTCACACCTATTTTTTCGCCTGTTTTTTCATCAAGATCCCATAATGTTAATCGAATATTAATTCTTAATGGAACAGAGTATGTTACACCTCTTACCATTGCTTCTCTAACATTATATTTTGGTTTTCCAACTTCACTACCTAAATACTCTAATGTAAATCTATTTTGAGTATCATGGATTGGAAAACTATTTTTAAAGACTCTTTCAATTCCTGCTTGAGTTCTATCTTGAGCATCTACCATAAGAAAATTATCAAAACTACTTTGTTGTAATTGCAATAAATTTGGTATCTCAATTTTTTGTGGATTTTTTGAAAAATCAACTCTTAACCTATTTCCTGATTTTAATGAGTTTAACATATTATTCCTCTTTGTAAAAAATATATATAAATAAAGTGCCTTGTATTAGTTGATACGAAAGCAAAAACTTGGTATAGAAACCAAATAGAAAAGTATCCTAAATTATATATGTTCAGAATACCACATACATAATTTAAGATACAAAAGTAAGATTAACAACTAGATGATAGATTATCTATCTCTAGCTATTAATAATTTGAACTATTGAAGTTCGATTGTAGCACCTGCTGCTTCAAGTGCTGTTTTAGCAGCTTCAGCATCTTCTTTAGAAACAGCTTCTTTAACAACTCCACCAGCTTCTTCAGCTAATGCTTTTGCTTCTTTTAATCCAAGACCTGTTAATGCTCTGATCTCTTTAATTACATTAATTTTTTTAGCTCCAGCATCTTTAATGATTACATTAAATTCTGTTTGCTCTTCAACAGCTTCAGCAGCTCCACCAGCTACACCAGCTACTGCTACAGGTTGTGCAGATACACCAAATTTTTCTTCAAACTCTTTTACTAATTCAGAAAGTTCTAATACGCTTAGTCCTGAAATATATTCTAATACATCTTCTTTAGAAATTGCCATTTTTATTCCTTTTGTTTTTCTTATTTAATTTTTTATCAATTGTTGATAAGTTATTCCACCATAAGGTGAAAACCATTACAGCTTATGCTGCTTCCTCTTCTTTTTTACTTCTAAGAGCATCAAGCCCGATAGTAAAGTTAGTAATTGGAGCCATCCAAGTAGCTGCAAGCATACCAAGAAGTTCTTCTCTACCTGGTAATTTAGCAAATGCATTGATAGTTTCAATACTAGCTGCTTTACCTTCGATAATACCTGTTTTGATTGCAAATGTATCTTTATGTGAAGATGCAAATTTATCTGCTGTTTTACAAGCAGTGATTTGATCATCAGACCATAAGAAGATACTATTTCCAACTAACTCTAATGAATCTTGCTCTGCATTTTTAAGTGCAATTGAAACAAGTGAATTTTTAGCAACTTGAACTTTTACACCTAACTCTTTTGCAGCTATTCTTAACTCTTCTAGGTCTTTATGTGTTGTTCCTTTATAATCAGCAACAACAATAGCACTAGCAGTTTTAAACTCTTCAGTTAAAGCTTCAACAATCTCATTTTTTCGTGTTCTTGTCATATTCGTTCCTCCTTCCAAACTTCCAACTTCGGTTGGTTTTATAAGATAAAAATCTAACCAACTGTCTTTAGTTTTAATTCAGTGTCCGGATAACACTCAAGCATAAAGATAAATTATCTTTATGCTTGAATATTAAACCAACATAAAAAAGCAAAAAATTGCTTTTTTAATGTCTTATTTTATATCTATCATCTCTTGAGTATCTATTTTTACAGATGGACTCATTGTAAGAGATACAGCAGCAGTAGTAACAAATCTACCTTTTGCACTTGCTGGTTTCATTTTGTTAATAGTTGACATAAATGTTGTAATATTATCTATAATTTGATCTTCACTAAAAGATGATTTACCAACTCCTGCATGAATATTACCTTTTTTATCAACTCTAAATGTAACTTTTCCACCTTTTGCTTCAGTTACTGCTTTTGCTACATCCATAGTTACAGTTCCAGTTTTAGGATTTGGCATTAACCCTTTTGGTCCTAAGATTCTTCCTATTTTACCGATTAGTCCCATTGTATCTGGTGTTGCAATCAATACATCAAAATCAATATTTCCCTCTTGAATAGAAGCAACTAAATCTTCATTTCCAACTATATCTGCACCAGCTTCTTTAGCTTCATCCATTTTTGTTCCTTTTGCCATAACAGCAACTCTTACAGATTTACCTGTTCCAGCTGGAAGAACAACAGCACCTCTAATCATTTGGTCTGCATGTCTTGGATCAATATTTAAATTTAATGCTAGATCTATACTCTCATCAAATTTAGCTGATTTTAACTCTTTAACTAATTTTACTGCATCATTTAATGCATATTCTTTACCACTATCAACTTTTTCTAATAGTGATTTATATCTTTTTGAAACTTTACCCATTATTTTCTCCGCAATTTATTTTTTTAAAATAAAAGAAAAATCTTTTATTCTGCTACCACTATTTAAAAGTCCTATGTGGTGAAGACTATTTTGTAGATCTATTCTACTTCTATTCCCATACTTCTACAAGAACCTTCAACAATTTTTGCTGCTTGTTCTACATCATTTGTATTTAAATCTGCTATTTTTTGCTCAACAACTTGCATAACTTGCTCTTTTGTTAATTTAGCGATTTTATTTTTCAAAGGATTATCACTTCCTTTTTTGATACCTGCTACTTTAAAAATAAGATCAGTCATTGGTGGTTGTTTTAGTGTAAATGTAAAACTTTTATCTGAATAAACAGTGATCTCTACAGGAATTTTAAATCCTGCTTTATCTTTTGTTCTTTCATTAAATGCTTTACAAAATTCCATAATATTAATACCTCTTTGCCCAAGAGCAGGTCCAACAGGTGGTGATGGATTTGCAGCTCCAGCTGGTATTTGAAGTTTTAATAAACCTTCTACTTTTTTTGCCATTTTTTTTCCTTTATTAAAGTGTTAATTCTTGCATTAACATTTGAATTGTTACTTAACTTTATGTTAAGTGCTAAAAAGAACAATCTTAAAATCTTCACCTTAGCACTTAACACTTAGCACAAATTTAAACTACTCTTTCAACCTGTGTATAAGAGATCTCTACTGGTGTGTTTCTTCCAAAAATTACAACATTTAATTTCAACATACCAGATGCTAAATCAAATGATTCAACGATACCATTAAAGTTTGCAAATGAACCGTCGTTAATTCTAACCATTTCACCCTCTTCAAATGAAACTTTTGGTTTTGGTTGTTCTCTCTTATTAATTTTTTCTAAGATTTGATTGATATCTTTTTCAGATAATGGAGTTGGTTTTTTTGACTCACCAATAAATCTTCCAACTTTTGGCATCGATTGTATTCTATGCCAAAGTGCTGTATCTAAATCTAATCTTGCAAATACATAAGCAGAGTATAGAGGTCTTTCTACAATAGTTTTTACCCCTTTTTTGATCTCAATAAGATCTTCAGTAGGAACTAAAACTTGATCAATTCTATCATCCCCCATCTCTTGTGAAAGTTTTTCTAAAGCTCTTTTTATAGCTAATTCACTTCCTGAATGTGTCTGTATTGCATACCAATTATGTGCCATAAAAACTCCTAACTAATTATAGATGATAAACTTACTGACATAATTGCATCAATAAGTGCTAAAAATAACGATATAACTGTTACAACCATAAATACAGACAAGTACGCACTTTTGATTTGTTCCTGTATAGGAAAAATAACTTTATGTAATTCATCTTTTGCTTGTTTATAATAAAAACTTAATTTATTCATCTCTACTCCGTCTGAGTGCTAAGTGCCAAATGCTAAGTGCCAAACACATAACATCCAAACAAATAACAATTATATTTTATACTAAATGGTAAACAATAAGTAGATATCTTATAACTTAACACTTAGTATCTTACCTAAATACTGGCAGGCCAAGAGGGACTCGAACCCCCAACACCCGGATTTGGAATCCGGTGCTCTACCATTGGAGCTATTGGCCTTTGAATTTGAGGTTTGAGGATCAATACCTCTTACCTCAAACTAATTAGATTAAGATTTTAACTTAACTTCTTTATGAGTTGTATGTTTTCTTAATCTTGGACTATATTTCTTTACTTCAAACTTTTCAGTATGAGTTTTTGGATTTTTCATAGTAGTATAGTTAATATCACCACACTCTTCACATTTTAATCCAATTTTAATTCTATCACCCATAATTTACTTCTTATTCGATGATTTTAGAAACAACACCAGCACCAACAGTTCTACCACCTTCTCTAATAGCGAATTTAGTTCCATCTTCTAGCGCAACTGGTGCAACAAGTTCAACTGTTAATTCTACATTATCACCTGGCATAACCATTTCAGTTCCCTCTGGTAATGTAACAGCACCTGTAACATCTGTAGTTCTGATATAGAATTGTGGTCTATAGTTTGTAAAGAAAGGAGTATGTCTTCCACCCTCTTCTTTGCTTAAGATATAAACTTCACAAGAGAATTTTGTATGTGGAGTGATTGTTCCTGGTTTAGCAAGAACTTGTCCTCTTTCAACTTCGTTTTTAGCAATACCTCTTAAAAGGATACCACAGTTATCACCAGCTTCACCTTGTTCCATCTCTTTTTTAAACATCTCAACACCAGTAACAGTTGTTTTAACAGTTTCTCTAATACCAACTATCTCAACTTCTTCACCAACTTTGATTGTTCCTTTTTCGATTCTTCCTGTTACAACAGTTCCTCTTCCTGAGATAGAGAATACATCTTCAACAGGCATTAAGAAATCTTGATCCACATCTCTCTCTGGAGTTGGGATATAAGCATCAACTTCATCCATTAATTTAATGATTTTTTCTGACCACTCACCTAATTTACCAGCTTTTGCTTCTTCAAGTGCTTGGAATGCTGAACCAGCTACGATTGGAGTATCATCACCTGGGAAATCATATTCAGAAAGAAGTTCTCTAACTTCCATCTCAACTAATTCTAACATCTCTTCTTTATCTTCATCATCTAATTGATCTTCTTTATTTAAGAATACAACTATATAAGGAACACCAACTTGTTTAGATAGTAATATATGTTCTCTAGTTTGAGCCATAGGACCATCTGTTGAAGCGATAACCAAGATAGCACCATCCATTTGTGCAGCACCTGTAATCATATTTTTAACATAATCCGCGTGACCTGGACAATCAACGTGTGCATAGTGTCTAGTATCTGTTTCATACTCAACATGAGAAGTTGCGATTGTGATCCCTCTTTCTCTCTCTTCTGGTGCATTATCAATTGCATCATAATCCATAAATGCTGAATTGTTTTTAGTTGCAAGAACTGCTGTGATTGCCGCAGTTAATGTAGTTTTACCATGATCAACGTGACCAATTGTTCCAATGTTAACATGTGGTTTAGTTCGTTCGAATTTTTCTTTTGCCATTTTTTTTCCTTTAAAAATTTTATTGGTTTCCCTCTGAGTAGATATACCGTTGGAATATCTATTCAGAGGGCTACAACTCTGTCAAAGTCTTAAATGTTAAGTGTTAAGTTAAACAACTTACAACTTGACACCTAAAACCTCATATAGTAACTGGAGCCTACGATAAGACTTGAACTTACGACCTCTTCCTTACCAAGGAAGTGCTCTACCCCTGAGCTACGTGGGCTTAAATAGTGTTAAATTAAGACCCTCTTAACAACAATAATATAATTTGGGAGTTTAGTATATAAAAGAGAATATTATACAATTTCTGTGTGTAATAAACTCAGCTCCCAGTTAAATATTATAAATGGAGCGGGTGACGCGACTCGAACGCGCGACAATCTGCTTGGAAGGCAGAGGCTCTAGCCAACTGAGCTACACCCGCAATAATAATGGTGGTGGGAGAAGGATTTGAACCTTCGAAGCCGAAGCGGCGGATTTACAATCCGCAGGATTTGACCACTCTCCAATCCCACCAAAAACACTGGTAAAAGCGCTGATCTTTTCAGATTAACACAATAAAATGGAGCTTCAGATAGGACTTGAACCTACGGCCTGCTGATTACAAATCAGCTGCTCTACCAACTGAGCTACTGAAGCACTCACAAAATTTAAAGTGGTGGCGCGGGGCAGAATCGAACTGCCGACACAAGGATTTTCAGTCCTTTGCTCTACCGACTGAGCTACCGAGCCATCATTCCTTTAAATTTGGATGTGAATTATATATTAACTTATCTTAAACTTTACTGAATATTATACTATTTTTGAAATAAATTGTTTAAATTTATCTCCACGATCTTTATAAGAACTAAATTGATCAAGTGAAGCAGCAGCAGGAGATAAAAGTGCGACACTATTTTGATCATTAAAACTATGAGATTTACTAATACTAGCAACTGCATTTTCTAGTAAATCTGATACAACACATACTATATTATATGAAGCACTTAACTCTTTTAATCTTTTAGCATTAGATCCAATTGAATATATCTCTACATTATAATATTGAAGTTTTTCAAACAAAGGCTTTAAATCTGCCCCTTTATCATCCCCACCTAAAATAAGAAATATTTTTTTATCTTCATAAGTTTTTAGTGCTTGGATAGTTGCATCTACATTTGTAGCTTTACTATCATCTACCCACACTCTATTTTTTTTATCTTTAAACTGCTCTAGTTTATGAGCATCTTGTATAAAACTATTTATTTTTTGATATGAGATAGTATCTTTATAAAGTTTTTCACATACTAAAGCCAAAATTGCATCTAATAAAAAAGGCTCTTTAAAATTTATTTGTGTTATATCTATATTAAACTGATTAGCTAAATCTATACTATTATCATAACAATATACTTTTGCTTTGGTTTTTATATCTTTATATATAGATGGGATAATCGCAATATCCTCTGTGGTTAAAAAACTTAACGGTTTAAGTTTTGATTGTTCATAATCTTTAAATGTTGTATGCCATGATATATGGTCTTCACTAATTGGCAAAAGTATATAGATATTTGGTTTAGCTTGATTTGTATAATGTAATGTAAATGATGATGTTTCTAAAATCAATTTTTTATAATTTTCTTTGATTAAATTTGCAACAGCAATACCTATATTACCACCAAGTTTAAAACCATCATCCTCTAATAATCTTCCAATCATAGAGGTTGTTGTAGTTTTACCATTTGTCCCACTAATCCAAATAGAATATATACTTTTATCTAAAAGCAAATCATACTCACTAATTAGATTTTCACTACTTGTAACCAATCTATTATAAGGGGGAATACCAGGACTTACAACTGTAAGTTCATCACTATTTTGATCAAAACTATCTATATCGTTATCATCATATAAAATTGCTTCAGGATATAGATTTTTAATAGCAAGTGCAGTTTTACCTTTACCTAAAATTCTCATTATCGTATTTTTAAACTCATTAATGCTATTAGATTTGACATAAAAGCTATAATCCAAAATCTTATAATTACCTTGTTTTCATGCCAACCTTTTTGCTCAAAATGGTGATGAATAGGTGCCATAAGAAATACCCTTTTTTGTCTTAACTTAAAAGATCCAACTTGAAGTATAACTGATACTGTTTCCATCACAAATAAAAATCCAATCATAAATAAAAGTATCTCACTTTTAGCTACTATTGCCATATATCCCATAAAACCACCAATAGCTAAACTTCCGCTATCTCCCATAAATATTTGAGCAGGATGTGAGTTATACCATAAAAAAGCTATCAAAGCACCTATAAAACTAGCACCTACGATACTTAATTCACCTGTTATTTTAATATTTGGCATCAATAAATAACCACTTATTATCGCATTTCCTGTAATATAAACTAAAAGTGACAATGTAAAAAATGAAACAATTGATGGCACAGTTGCTAATCCATCAAGTCCATCTGTTAGATTTACTGCATTTGATGATGCAATCAAAACCAATAACCAAAATATTATAGCAAAATAGTGCATATTTAATATTGGATGCTTCAAAAATGGTGCATATAAAGTTGTAGTGTGATCTGCAAATAGCAATATCATCACAACCACAAATGAAGCTAAAAATTGATATATAAGTTTCATTTTAGCACTAAGACCAGCACTATTTTTATTAGTTAAGATTTTTGATAGATCATCTTTAATACCGATATAACTAAACATACCAATAAGTAAAATAGCACCTATTACATAAAAATTATTTAATTTTGCACTTAAAATTGTAGCTATAAGTGTTGTAGAAACAAAAACGATACCACCCATGGTTGGGGTTCCTACTTTTTGTTGATGTGTATCAGGAGCTAAATCATATATTGGTTGACTATTATTTTGATTTTTAGCCCATTTTATAAACTTAGGCATAATAATTATAGTTAAGAAAAAAGCTATAAAAAATCCCAATCCTGCACGAACTGATATATATTGAAAAATATTAATATGAAAATAACTATATAAAAGGTAAAACAATATACTACTCCAGATATTCAATTA
>CAJXII010000002.1 GCA_913054415.1 uncultured Arcobacter sp. | reverse complement strand
ATATATATAAAAATAAGATAAAATTGCAACATGAATTATATATTTACAACATTATTCCCAAATTTAATAGATTTTTATTTTAAAGATTCTATTTTAAAAAAAGCTATCGAATCAGATTTGATAAGTTATGAGTTTTTTAATCCTAGAGATTTTACAACTAATAAACATAAAAAAGTTGATGATACTTTGTGTGGTGGTGGAGCAGGACAACTTATGACTACCCAGCCACTATTTGATACACTAGAGCATATCAAATCAAAATATGAAGATGCTTATATTATATTTCCACTAGCTGCTGCTAAACCTTTTAGACAAAATGATGCTAAAAGATTAGCAAAGAAAAAAAATATTGTTTTTGTAAGTGGAAGATATGAAGGTATAGACGAAAGAGTAATAGAAACTTTTGCCAATGAAGTTTTTAGTGTAGGAGATTATATATTAACAGGTGGTGAGCTACCATCTCTGATTATGGCTGATGCTATTTCAAGAAATATACCAAATGTATTGGGAAATCAAGACTCTTTAGAGGATGAAAGCTATAATGATAATAAAACTTTAGAAGCCCCAGCTTTTACAAAACCTATAAATTTTAAAAATTTACTTGTGCCTTCAGAATACTTAAAGGGAAATCATAGTAAAATTCACGACTTAAAATCAAAACTGTCTAAATGCAAAACAAAGTATTATAGACCATAAAAGGGGCCTCTATAGTTTTTACTATATGCCAGAAAAAGGAAAAACAATGAGAAACAAGTATATTGAAAGCTTTGAAAAAGCTCAAATCGGTGAAAAAGTAGCTCCAGAATTTAGAGCGGGTGATACTTTAAGATTAGGTGTTGAAATTAAAGAAGGTAGCAAAACAAGAATTCAAAATTTTGAAGGTGTTGTTATATCTTTAAGAGGAACAGGAACTTCAAGAACTTTTACAATTAGAAAAATTGGTGCTAACTCTGTTGGTATTGAAAGAATTTTCCCACTATACTCTGATAGTTTAAAAACTATTGAAGTATTAAGAAGAGGTAGAGTAAGAAGAGCTAAACTTCACTACCTAAGAGAGTTAAAAGGTAAAGCTGCAAAAATTAAAGAGCTTAGAAAATAATTATTTTGATTCTTGAAAAAAAGGCGAGTATTTTTATACTTGCCTTTTTTTATACACTATAATAAGCAATGAAACAAATACTAAACTCCCCTACTACAAAAATCACTTTTGAAAATATAGATTTTTTTATCAAACGAGATGACCTTTTAGATAAAGATTTTACAGGTAATAAAGCTAGAAAATTTTACTATTTTTTTAAAAATGATTTTAAAGATATAAACCATATAATAAGTTATGGTTCAAATCAATCAAATGCTATGTATAGTCTATCTGTTTTAGCAAAACTTAAAAATTGGAAATTTACATATTATACCAACCATATACCATCATTTTTAGAACAAAATCCCCAAGGCAACTATAAATATGCTTTAGAAAATGGTATGCAAATAATCTCAGGTGATTATGATATCAATAATATAAAACTAACAAAAAATCAACTTCTTATAAATGAAGGTGGTGCTATAGAAGAGGCACAATATGGTATAAAACTTTTAGCACAAGAGTTAGATGATTTTATTAGATCATCAAATCTAAAAGATGTCAAAATATTTTTGCCAAGTGGCACAGGAACAACCGCTTTATTTTTACAAAAATATCTAAACTATGAGGTGCTAACTTGTGCTTGTGTTGGAGATGAACAATATTTAAAAAAACAGTTTAACCAGTTAGAAACTAATATCAATTACCATCCAACTATATTAAAAACTACCAAGAAATTCCATTTTGGAAAACTATATAAACAAAACTATCAAATATGGGAAAAATTAAAAGAACAAACCGATATAGAGTTTGATCTATTGTATGATCCTATTGGTTGGCAAACACTATTGGCACACTATTATCATCTTAAGTGCAAAAACATTATATATATCCATCAAGGTGGAATTATAGGTAATGAAACTATGCAACAAAGATACCAATATCTTCATCAAAAAGCCAATAATTAGTTTATATTCTTTTAAGTATCTTTTAGATAAAATCCAAACTCATTTTAAAATAAAGGAAAAACAATGTTAGAAGGTATAGTTAGAGAGAGTATCGACAAACAAACAACAAAACAATTAAGACGAGATGGTTATCTAATTGCTAACATTTATGGAAAAGGTTTAGAAAACATAAATGCTGCATTTAAAACAAACGATTTCATTAGAGCTGTAAAAGCAAAAGAAGATTTAGCTTTTGATATAAAAGTTGGTGATAATGTTCATAAAGTAGTGATTCAAGAGTATCAAAAAGATCCTGTTCATTCACAACTATTACATGTAGATTTAATCGTAGCACAACCAGGTGTTAAAATGTATTATTATGTGCCTGTTACTGTTGAAGGAACTCCAAAAGGTTTAAAAAATAAAGGTATGTTTATTTTCCATAAAACAAGAGTAAAAGTAAAATCAACTATCGAAAACTTACCAAAAAGTTTTCACTTCAAAATTGATGATCTTGATACAGGTGATAACTTATTAGTAAGAGATATAGAACTTCCAGAAGGTGTGGATTGTTTCTTACATCCAAGTGTGCCAGTTGTTGGTGTAATCAAAGCTAAGTAAGTTATTATGTTTTTGATCGCAGGACTTGGTAATCCTGGAGAGAAATATAAACAAACAAGACACAATATAGGTTTTTTAGTTATCGATGAGATAACTAAAAATCTAACTACAACTACCAATATAAACAGATCAAATTTTCAAGCTACTGTTTTAAAATCACAAAATAAAATTTTTGCAAAACCACAAACATTTATGAATGAGTCTGGAATATCTATATATAATATAGCTCAATATTATGATATACCAAATGATAATATCATAATCATACATGATGATTTGGATCTTCCACTTGGAACTGTAAAATTTAAACAAGGTGGTGGCAATGGTGGTCACAACGGCTTAAAATCTATTGATAGTCATATAGGTAAAGATTATATTAGAGTAAGAGTTGGTATTGGTAAACCTGATAATAGATCTGAAGTGATACATTATGTATTAAATAACTTTTCTAAAGAAGAGTTTAAAGTTCTTAATGAGATAATACCACATATTATAAGTGCTATTGAAGAGATACCATCTAATAGTATTGAACTTATAAAATCAAAATATACTTTGAAACTATAATATAAAGACTTAAATTTGAAACTACTAACAAAATATCTATTAGCAAAATATTTAAAATATTTTTTTATTATACTGTTTTCTATGGAGATGTTTTTTGTAGGTATAGATTTTTTACAAACTATATCAAGACTACCACAATCTGCCAATCTTCAACTTTTATATTTTTTCTATAATAGTTTTTTTGTTTTAACTACCACTTTACCACTTGCTTTGGTATTTGGCTGGGTTGTAACACTTGTATATTTTATCAAAAATAACTCAATTATTAGTTTTTATGCTTTGGGGATTTCTAAAAAACAGATCATTCGACCTATACTTTTAATCTCTTCAGTTATTACTATATTGTTTATGTTTTTACAAACAACAAAACTAGCTTATGCTCAAGAGATAAAAAACAATATCATACATAATAGATTTTTTGTCAATGAAAGAAACAATATCTTTTTAAAATATAACGATTATTTTGTATATTTTAAAAAGTTATATCCTCTTGAAAAAAAAGCTATTGATATACATATTTTTAGAGTCAAAAACCACAATGTAGTAGAAACAATTATTGCAAAAAAAGCATATTATCAAAATAAAAAATGGTATGTTATAGATGCTACAATTATCAAAAAACCAGCAAAAATTACTTGGAATAATTCTAAACTTACCACATCACAAGAGAAATTTTTATATACTCTTGATGGATTTAAACCAAAGATTATAGATAGTGTTTACAAAGCAAAATCACATTTTTCAATTACAGATGCTATATATACAATAGTGCTTTTTAAAGATCAAAACTTTAATATCAATAAAGTAAAAGCGATACTATATGCTCAAACTATTGTGCCATTTTTTATCATCCCTTTAATTATATTTATCTTTTTATATAGCAATGCTAGTGTTAGATTTTTTAACACTGCCAAATTTATATCATTTTGGGTATTTATCTCTTTAATATCTTGGGCTACAATATTTTTACTTGAAAAATTATCTATGGGTGGAGTAGTGATCCCTGAGATTGCTATAATTTTACCACTATTTATTTTATATATTGTAAGTTATATATTATATACCACTAGGTTAAATAAATGATACGAACAGAAGCTTACGGAATATGCTTATACTACAAAACATTTTTTGGTATAAAAATATTATTATGTTTATCATCTTTTAGTGATCATAAATGGGGATTTCTAAAAGGGAAAAAAGAGGGTAATGAAACTAAAATCGAAACAGCACTAAGAGAGTTTTATGAGGAATCAAGTATCCCACTTTCAAAAAATATGTTACAAGAATATTTTGAACAAATAAGCTATGATAAAACAATCGGTGTATTTTTAGTAGATGCTAAAAAAGTTAAAAATATCAATAACTATTTTTATAAAGATACTTTAAGATCAAAATATATATCTTCAGAAAATCAAAAAGCTCAATTTTTTGATATAAATCATCTACCACATATCAAAAAGAAACAAACAGATTTAGTAAAAAATATTGTAAAATTTTTATCTAAAAATTAAGCATTTTTTAGATAAAATGGTAAAATTTTATAGCATTTAAAGGAAACTAAATATGTCCACAACAGATAATAACAAAACAACAAAACTAAAGAAAAAAAGAGAAGATATTAAATCTATACTATTAGTTGGATCTGGTCCAATTATTATAGGTCAAGCTTGTGAGTTTGATTATAGTGGAACTCAAGCAACAAAAACACTAAAAGAGTTAGGTTATAGAGTAGTATTAATCAACTCAAACCCTGCTACAATTATGACTGATCCAGAATTTGCCGATAAAACATATATCGAACCTATCACAAAAGAGATAGTTTATGAGATCATCAAAAAAGAGAATATAGATGCTATTTTACCTACAATGGGTGGGCAAACTGCTCTTAATGTAGCTATGCAGATGTATGAAGATGGTATGTTAGAAGGGGTTGAATTTTTAGGTGCTAATCCTGAAGCTATCAAAAAAGGGGAAGATAGACAAGCTTTTAAAGAGGCTATGATCAAAATAGGTATGGATCTTCCTAAAAGTGATTATGCTTACTCTGTAGAGGAAGCTGTAAATGTTGCTAAAAATATTGGATTTCCAGTAATAAGTCGTGCTAGTTTTACACTTGGTGGATTAGGTAGTGGTGTTGCTTATAATATGGAAGAGTTTATTGATCTTGCTAAAACAGGTATTGATGCTAGTCCTGTTAATGAGATTGAGATTATCGAATCTATGCTTGGATGGAAAGAATATGAAATGGAAGTTATCAGAGATAAAGCTGATAACTGTATCATAATATGTTCTATTGAAAATGTAGATCCTATGGGTGTTCATACTGGAGATAGTGTCACAATAGCACCAGCTTTAACACTAACAGATAAAGAGTATCAAAATATGAGAAATGCCTCTTTTGCAATTTTACGAGAGATTGGTGTAGATACAGGTGGAAGTAATGTTCAGTTTAGTATAGATCCAAAAACAGGAAGAATGATTGTAATTGAGATGAATCCACGAGTTAGTAGAAGTTCTGCACTTGCTTCTAAAGCTACAGGTTATCCTATAGCGAAAGTAGCTACTTTACTTGCTGTTGGTTTTACACTTGATGAGATCAATAATGATATCACAGGGACAACTGCATCATTTGAGCCTGTTATTGATTATGTTGTGACTAAAATACCTAGATTTACATTTGAAAAATTTCCAAATGCTGACTCTACACTAACTACATCTATGAAATCTGTAGGTGAAGTGATGGCTATGGGTAGAACATTTAAAGAGTCTATGCAAAAAGCTTTATGCTCTTTGGAAACTGGACTTGTAGGATTTGATCCAATTCAAGCAAATTTAGATCTTATTAAAAAAGAGATTAGACGACCAAATGAAAACAGACTTTTATATCTTATGCAAGGTATGAGAGAGGGGTTAAGTGATGAAGATATTTTTGAACTATCAAAAATAGATCCTTGGTTTATCACACAATTTAGACAAATTCATGATTTAGAAACTATTATTAAAGATGCAAAACAAAATATACTAAAAGATGAAACATTACTAAGAAAAGCAAAAACTTTTGGTTTTAGTGATGCGATGATAGCATCTTTAATCAATCTAAAAGAGCAAGATATTTATGATGCTAGAAAATCTTTTGGTATTATGCATGAATATAATGAAGTAGATACTTGTGCAGCAGAGTTTAAAGCACTTACTCCATATCTTTACTCTACTACAAATATCACAAAAATACCACAATCTAATCAAAATCAAAACTCTTCAAATGAGAAAAAAGTTCTAATTATTGGTGGTGGTCCAAATAGAATTGGTCAAGGTATAGAGTTTGATTATTGTTGTGTTCATGCTTCATTTGCTCTAAATGAGATGGGTGTTAAAACAATTATGTATAACTGTAATCCAGAAACAGTATCAACTGATTATGATACAAGTGATGTGTTGTATTTTGAGCCTATAGATTTTGAGCATGTAAGAAGTGTAATAGAGCTTGAGCAACCAGATGGTATAATAGTTCATTTTGGAGGGCAAACACCTTTAAAATTAGCAAATGCTATACATAATATTGGTGGAAATATCATAGGGACAAGTGCAGCTACTATTGATCTAGCAGAAGATAGAGAAAAATTCTCAACATTTGTGCAAAAAGCTGAACTTTTACAACCAGAAAATGGAACAGCAGTAGAGGTTGAAGAAGCTATAACAATAGCTGAAAATATTGGTTATCCTGTGCTTGTTAGACCAAGTTTTGTGCTAGGTGGAAGAGGTATGAAGATAGTTTATAGCACAGATGAGTTAAAACAATATATGGATGAAGCAGTATCTGTATCAAATGATGCTCCTGTATTAATAGATAAATTTCTTGATAGAGCAATCGAACTTGATGTAGATTGTATCACAGATGGTAAAGATGTTTATATCGGTGGTATTATGCAACATATTGAAGAAGCAGGTATCCACAGTGGAGATAGTGCTTGTAGCTTACCACCTGTTAGTTTAAGTGATGAACTAATAAAAGAGGTAGAACAAAAAACAAAAAGTATGGCTTTAAATCTTGGTGTAAAAGGTTTGATGAATACACAATATGCTATCCATCAAGGTAAAATATACTTAATAGAAGTAAATCCAAGAGCTAGTAGAACTGTGCCATTTGTAAGTAAAGCAACAGGTATGCCATTGGCTAAGATTGCTACTCGTGTAATGTGGCAACAATCCCTAAGGGATGCTTTAAAAGTATATGATAAAAATATTGTGATTGAAGAAAATGGTATATTAAAACCAAAAATGAGAGATCATATAGCTGTAAAAGAAGCAGTTTTCCCATTTAACAAACTAAATGGTGCTGATCTTATTTTATCTCCAGAGATGAAATCTACAGGTGAAGTGATGGGTATTAGTTCAACATTTGGAACAAGTTTTGCTAAATCACAAGATGCCGCTAAAAACTTCTTGCCTAGAAGTGGTGGTAAAGTATTTATCTCTTTAGCAGATATAGATAAAGAGTTCGCTCCTACTATTGCTTCAAAATTGATCGAGCAAGGTTTTAGTATAGTAGCAACAGGTGGAACTTACCAAACTATATTCAATAAAAATATCGAATGTGAAAAAGTTCTAAAAGTTAGTGAAGGTCGTCCAAATATCAACGATAGCCTAGCAAATGAAGAGATTGTGATGGCTATTAATACAAGTGATGGTGAAGAGACAAGCAAAGAGGATGGATTAGCTATTAGACGAATGGTGCTAAGAATGAATGTTCCTTATTTTACTACTGTTGCTGGTGCTTTAGCATCTATTGAAGCGATCAAAGCTAGTTGCGATGGTAGTTCTATTGAACCAAAAGCTATCCAAGATTTTTTAAATATCTAATCTAAATGGATCCAAAATTAATCTATTTAGTGCAAACAGATACAACTGTAGGTTTTTTATCAAATGATGATAAAAAACTTACAACTATAAAAAATCGTTCCGATAATAAAAAAATCTTAAAAGTTGTAGATAGTTTTAAAACTCTAAAAACTTTTACAAGAGTTCCTAAAAAATTTCGCAAAACAGTTAGAAATGCAAAAAAAACAACATTTATTTATCCCAATCAAAAAAGTTTTAGAGTTATTGATATAGATGATCATCACCATAAATTTATCAAAAAATTTAGATCCTTATATTCAAGTTCTGCCAATCTTTCTGGTGATAAATTTGATTTACAATTTGCTTCATCAACTTGTGATGTAAAGGTATTAAATAAAAATCTATTTCAAGAAAAAAAAAGTTCCTCTATTATCAAACTTTCAAAAACAAAATCTATAAAAATAAGATAATATTATGGTAAAAAAATATATTATTTTATTGCTTTGTAGCACACTATATTTATTTGCCTCAAACCATTTATCACATGAAACATCTCCATATCTTCTACAACATAAAGATAATCCCGTAGATTGGTATGCTTGGAATAAAGAGGTTTTTACAAAAGCAAAAAAAGAGAAAAAACTTATATTTTTATCTATTGGATATAGCACTTGCCATTGGTGTCATGTAATGGCAAAAGAGAGTTTTGAAAATCAAAAAGTAGCAACACTATTGAATAAATATTTTATTAGTATAAAAGTAGATAAAGAGCAATATCCACATATTGATCAATACTATCAAAAAATATATCGTATTATGCACCACAAAGGCGGTGGTTGGCCTCTTACTATTATACTTACAAGCGATATGAAACCATTGTTTAGTGCTACATATATCCCCAAAGATAGTGGATATAGATCACAAGGGTTGATAAATATTTTAAATCAGATTATTAAAATACCACAACAAAAATTAGACAAATATGGTGATGATATCAACCAACAAGCTTATAATAATCAACATAAACAAATTACCACATCACCATTAGATAAACAACTAGAGAATAAAACTATCAAGCAGTTTGGTAGTTATTTTGATTTTAAATACAACGGTTTTAGCATAGCTCCTAAATTCCCACATCCTTCAAGTATAGATCTTTTGCTTAAACTATATCAAATCACTAAAAACTCTCAAGCTTTGAAGATGGCAACTTCAGCTTTAGATTCTATGGCAAAAGGTGGAATATATGAACAAATAGAGGGTGGATTTTTTAGATATAGTGTAGATCAAAGATGGGAAATCCCACACTTTGAAAAGATGCTTTATACCAATGCTGAACTTATCTCATCATATACACAAGCATACAATATCACACACAATCCACTATATAAAAAAGTTGTTATAAATACTATTGCCCAAATGGACAAAAGATTTGAACAACAACATCTTTATAAAAGTGCTAGTAATGCTGATAGTTGAAATTACAATCAAGAAGAATCAGAGGGATTTTATTTTTTGTTTGATTATTTTAAAGTATATAATTATCTAAAACGACACAACATAGATAAAAAAACAATCAAAACCTCACTAGAATATCTAGGGATCAATCAAGATGGTAATTTTGATGGAGAACTTAGTAATACTCATATCACAAACGATCATCCACCAAAATCTATAGATAAAATCATCAAACTATTAGCACAATATAGAACAAAAAAACCATACCCATTTATAGATTATAAAATCAATGCCGCTTGGAATGCTCTTTATATAAAAGCAAAATTTCAAGCTTCTGTTTTTGATAAACGATATATTCAAGAAGCTATTGATTCACTAGATAGTTTACTAAATACAATGTTTAAAAACAATACACTTTATCATCAAACGATATTAAAAGTTCAACCTACACAAAAAGCTTTACTTGAGGATTATTCTTTTTTGGCTAGTTGTGTTTTTGAAGCTTATGAGGTAACACTAAATAAAAAATATTTTAAAATTTTCTCAAAACTTGTGCAAAACTCTATAAAGATTTTTTATAAAAATAAAAGATGGTTTACCTCAGATGATTTGCTCAAAATATATGCCAATATAGATGAAGGTGGCTATAAAAATAGCTTAGCAACAAATCTTATGAATATCTTAAAATACGCTACACTAGAAGCTAACAATAACTATATCGGTATTGTAAAACAAACACTCCAACAATTTTCATCACAACTAAATCAATATCCATCTTATTATCCAACTGCACTCAAAACAGATCTTATGTTAAAATATAGCCCTATTTTTATTAAATCCAATAAAACAAATCTCAATAAGATAGATATAAATTCTATAGATTATCCATTTTTATATAGATATGTTTATGACACAAAACTCTATCTGGCTTGTAAAATAGATAGTTGTTTTAGCAATAATTTAAATTTTAATATAGTAAAAAAAGATATAATAAACCAAAAATAAGGATACCAAATGGCAGCTAAATATATATTGTTTGATACAGAAACAACAGGTAATCAAGATGAAGATAGAATTATCCAAGTGGGAGCTATGATAGTTCATAATAAAGATAAAGTTGAAGTTTTTGATGAGCTTTGTAGCACAGAGCTTCCTATTAAAATAGAGGCTATGGCAGTTCATCATATCACTCCTGATATGATAAAAGATAAAGTATCATTTACACAAACAAATTTTTATAAAATACTTCAAGAGTTAAACAACCAAGAAAACTATCTTATAGCACACAATATGCCATTTGATTTGGGGATGTTGAAAAAAGAGGGATTTGAACCAAATCTTAAAATTATAGATACTCTAAGAGTTGCAAAACATCTTATCAAAGATAGCTCATCTCATGCTTTACAATATCTTAGATACTCTTTAGAACTATACAAAGATGAACTAAATGAAGCACAAAAATATAATATCACTATAAAAGCACACGATGCAATTGGAGATGTTTTAGTGATGAAACTTTTATTATCTTATTTAGTTAAACTTACAAAAGAGCAATTTGTAGGAGTAAATCCTATGGTAAAAATGGTTGAGCTTACAAATACTCCTATTTTTATTGAAACTTTTAAATTTGGTAAATACAAAGGTAGAAAAGTTGAAGATATTTGTGATGAAGATATAGGATATATCAACTGGATGATGGACAAAATGGAACTAGATGATGATATGAAATATACTCTTGATAAGATTATGGGACATATATGATAACAGAACACAAAAATATAATATTTTCACTAATCTTATCGTTAATAGGATTTTTCTTTGCCACAATTATATTCGACACTACACAATCATCACTTATAGGTGTAGTAATATTGCTTATCTCACTTTGGACGAATGGAGCTTTACCACTAGGTGTGGTATCACTTTTACCAATAATATTATTTCCACTATTGGGCATATTATCTATAAAAGCAACAACTGTAAATTATTCTAAAACTATAATATTTTTATTTTTAGGTGGATTTTTATTAGCTATTGCAGTTGAAAAGATTGGACTTCATAAAGCTATAGCACACAAACTATTAGCAATATTTCCTAAAAGCTCCAGAGGTATTATATTTGCTCTTAGTATCACATCTGCACTTTTAAGTTCACTACTATCAAACACAACAACAGCACTTTTGTTGATGCCTATAGCTTTATTTTTAACCAATATTCAAAAACTAAAAATCAGACTTGTCCTTGCAGTTGCCTATGGAGCTAGTATTGGTGGGATAATCACTCCTATTGGCACACCACCTAATCTAATCCTTATGGGCTTTTTAGATGATAAAGGACTTGATAAATTATCATTTATAACTTGGATGGCAAAAACTATACCTCTTGCTGCTATTATGCTAGTTGTTGTATCATTTATTTTATCTATTGGGGTTGCAAATTTACAAGTTCAACTAGAAGAGCAACAAATCACTTTAAATAAAGAGCAAAATAGGATGAAAAATATTTTACTTTTACTGATTGTGACACTATTTCTAAATTCATTATTACATTTTTCACATGATGCTGTGATATTATTGTCTTATGGTATATTGATGTTTATACCAAATATTGGTTTTTTAGAATGGGATGATAGTAAAAATATACCTTATGAGATCATATTTTTATTTGGAGCAGGTTTTTCAATCGCATCTGCCTTTGGTGCTACTGGACTTGCTCAAGCTATATCAAATATGCTTTTGGCACTTACAAGTTTGAGCCCAATAGTTCTTATACTTATAGTTGCTACTATGATAACTTTTACGACAGAAGTTACTAGCAATACTGCACTTATATCTATAGCTTTGCCTATTATATATTCTTTAGGTGAAGCTTCAAATATAGATATCAATCTGATACTTATGGTCGCTACTATTTGTGCTAGTTATGCTTTTATGTTGCCTATTGCAACCCCACCAAATGCTATTGCTATGAGTAGTAGAGTGCTTAGTATTAAAAATATGGCAAGTTATGGGATCATATTTAATATATTAGCTATACTACTTACTACAACAATAGCTATGGTATTGTGGAGTTAGTTAAAGTTACTTTCTCTTATCCCCATCGTCCTCAATGGGGACGCTCTCATTAGGGACGATGGGAAACAGAGTCGGGAATGACGAAAATGAGAATGAGTGAAAGGGATGAAGAATAAGAAAAAGTATAAAAATTACCTAATTTTTTATAACTGTTCCAACCCCTGAATTTGTAAAAATTTCAAGTAAAAGAGCATGTTCTACTCTTCCATCTATAATATGTGCTTTTTTTACTCCACCATTTACTGCTTCCAAACAAGCATCAACTTTAGGTATCATACCACCTACTATAGTTTCATCTTTTTTCAATGCCTCTATCTCATCTTTTGTCAATGTATCAAGAAGATTTTTATCTTTATCAAGCACCCCTTGTATATCAGTCATAAAGATAATTTTTTGAGCATTTAGGCTTTTGGCAATCTGACTAGCTGCCAAATCTGCATTGATATTGTATCCTGGATGACCTAATGTTTCTCCTGATGCAATAGGAGCAATAACTGGTATAAATTTTTCATCTAATAGTTTTTTGACTACACTATTATCTATTTTATCTATTTGCCCAACTAAACCATATTTACCACCATCTTTTGCAGTAGCTTTTAGTAGCGAAGCATCTTTTCCATTGATACCTATTGCTTTTGCTCCATGTTCATTAAGTAGTAGTGTTATCTCTTTATTTATATTTCCAGATAATACCATCTCTACTACTTCCATAATTTGTTCATTTGTAACTCGAAGTCCATCTACAAACTCACTTTTTATTTGCATCTTATCTAGTATAGAGTTGATTTTATTACCGCCACCATGCACTATTACTGGTTTGATACCAACTAGATACATCAATAAAATATCTTGAGCAAACTTATCTTTTAGTGCTGGATTTATTTGTGCTGATCCACCATATTTGATCACAAAAATTTTATTTGTATATTTTTGGATATACGGCAATGACTCAAGTAGAGTCTTTACTTCTGTAATTTTTTGTTTCATTATATTATTCCATTTAGATTAAATTTTGATATTATAAACTAGTTTAACCTATATTAATATTAAAATTAGATAAAATACAAAAAAATAAAACAATGGATAACTATATGAGATTTTCAAGATTACTTATACCAACAACAAAAGAGATACCATCAGATGCGACACTGCCATCACATCAATATCTAGTAAAAGGTGGTTTTATTGTTCAAGAGGGAGCTGGACTTTATAACTATTTGCCATTGGGAAAAATGGTTTTAGACAATATTAGATCTATTGTCAAACAAGAGCTTGACAAAGCTGGATGTAATGAAGTTCAACTAAGTTTTGTAACTCCACTAGGTTTATGGGAGAAAAGTGGCAGATCTGAAGATATGGGTAAAGAGATGTTAAGAATACAAGATAGACATCAAAACAGTTTCGTTTTAAGTCCTACAAATGAAGAAGCTATGGTAACTTTGGCAAAAAATAGAGCCAAAAGTTATAGGGATCTTCCTATTAATCTATACCAAATAAATACAAAATTTAGAGATGAAGCAAGACCTAGATTTGGACTTTTAAGAGGTCGTGAGTTTTTGATGAAAGATGGATATTCATTTCATAGCTCACACGAAGATATGGTAAGAGAATTTGAACTTATGGAACAAACTTACAAAAATATATTTACCAAACTTGGACTTGATTTTAGAGTAGTAGAAGCAGATTCAGGTGCTATTGGAGGAAGTGGAAGTAAAGAATTTCATGTTTTAGCAAATAGCGGTGAAGATACTATTTTAGTGTGTCAAGATTGTGATTATGGAGCAAATATAGAAACAATTTTTGACAATGAAGCAGAAGTTGATGCACTAAATGCTCTAAGCTATGAGGAGTTACAAACTAAACAGGTGCAACAAAAATGTTCTTGTGGTGGAAAATTATATTTTAAAAAAGGGATAGAAGTTGGACATATTTTTCAACTAGGAGATAAATATTCCAAACCACTTGAAGCACATTTTTTAGATGAGAATGGAAAAACACAACCATTTATCATGGCAACTTTTGGTATAGGTGTTAGCAGACTAATAGCCGCAGTAATAGAACAAAATCACGACCAAAAAGGTTGTATTTGGACCAAATCAACCACCCCTTATTTTGTAGATATTATTGTATCAAATGCTAAAAAAGATGAAGAGCTACAAGCGGGTGAAAAAATATATCAAGAGTTACAATCAGCTGGTATTAGTGTGATTATAGATGATAGGAAAAAAGAGAGATTTGGTTTTAAGATGGGTGATTTTGAACTTTTGGGATTTCCTTATGCTATAGTTATTGGTAAAAAACTGCAAGATGGTTTAGTAGAGCTAGTTGATCGTAAAACTTTAGAAAAATCTGAATATAACATAGAAGATATAACTAAAATCTTACAGGAAAAATTTTGTTAATCTATTTTATACTATATTTATTTATAGAGGTGATGGTATCATCTGCTATTGCTGGGTCTATAGGTGGATTTCTTACTTTTATAGAGTTAATTTTATCAGCTGTAATTGGTGTAACAATCTTACAAAATTTCAGAGTTTCTATGATGGAGAATCTATCAAAAGTAAGAGAGGGTAAATTAACACAAGAGGAATTTTTACAAGCAAATATTGGTAAAATGATAGGAGCTATACTTTTAATAGTTCCTGGTTTTTTTACTGATATTTTAGGTGTATTGTTACAATTTAGTAGTTTTATTATTATCATTAGCAAGTTTATTAAATTTGCTCCTACAAATATGAATAATACAAACTATGAAAATTATAACAATAGAACAACTTTTACATATACAGCTCATACAGAGCAAACAAATCATTCAAAAAAAGGAGATGAAGATGAGATCATTGATGTTGAAATTATTGACCATAACAGTCATATTAAGTAGTGGTATATTTGCAAATACTATAGATAAAAATGTATTAAATTATGAAAGACATAGGATAAATACAAATCCAAATATTATGCTTAAAAACTTAAGTATTTATTTTAAAAAAGATCTAAAAAATGGATGGACAGGTTATGCTTTGGATATACAACTAACAGTAATGCCACAACATAAAACAGTAAATATAAAAGATGTGGTATTTACGGATGGTAAAGTTATCACTCAAGATCTTAAAAATTTACAAAATGGATTTGATTTCAAAAGTATAATGATGCCAACCCTTTCAAGTAAATATTATAAAAAAGAAAATTTTATAACTGGAAATATAAATGCAAAACATAAACTTGTAGTTTTTAGTGATCCTTTATGCCCATTTTGTATAGAAAATCTACCAAAAGCATACAAAGCTGTATCAAAATCTAAAAATATTGCTATGTATTATTATGATTTTCCACTTTTGGGCTTACATCCAGCATCTGATGTAATTACTAGATATTTAACAATAGCAAAAACCAAAAATGTTAAAGATCTAATCTATAAACTATATAGTGCTAATTTAGAAAAATATTTTTCAATATCACAAAGAGACCCTAAAAAAATAGTGCCTGTTTTAAATAAAGTATTTGGATTAAATATATCAGTAAAAGAGACTATGTCTAAAAAAGTCTTTAAAGAGTTGCAAAAAGAGATCAAAATGGGTGAAGATGCTATGGTAAGAGGAACACCTACAATCTTTTTTGATGGAAAATATGATAAAACAAGAGAAAAATTTAAAAAATATCTAAAATAGGAACAACTATGGAAAAACTAATAATAGCTACAAGAGCAAGTGATTTAGCACTTTGGCAAGCATATCATATAAAGCATAGAATCGAAAAAAGCTTCCCAGATATAAAAGTGGAACTAAATAAAATAGTAAGTAACGGAGATAAAGTTTTAGATAAACCTTTGGCACTTATTGGTGGTAAAGGGCATTTTACAAAAGAGCTTGAAGATGAGATGTTAGCAGGAAATGCTCATATGGCTGTGCATAGTTTAAAAGATGTGCCTACATATATTCCTGATGGACTAGAACTTGTTGCTATTACACAACGGCAAGATCAAAGTGATGTATTTTTATCACATAAATATAAAAGTTTAAAAAAACTTCCGCATGGTGCAGTAGTAGGAACTACAAGTCTAAGAAGAAGAATGCAACTACTTCGTAAAAGACCAGATTTAATCGTAAAAGATTTAAGAGGAAATGTAAATACACGACTAAGAAAACTAAAAGAGGGTCAATATGATGCTATTATTTTGGCTTATATTGGACTTCATAGATTAGATTTACTAAAAGATATACCGTTTGTAAAAAAACTGAAATTAAAAAATATGATACCACCTATGGGTCAAGCAGCTCTTGGAATTGAGATAGTTTCAAATAACGAAAAAGTGCGAGAGATTGCACTTAGCCTAAACGATGAAGATACATATCTTTGCACTCAGCTAGAAAGAGATTTTGTAGCTACTATTGGTGCTGGTTGTTCAGCTCCTGTTGCTTGTAATGCTACAATAGACAAAGATGATAATATTATCAATTTAGAAGCTATGATAGGATTTGCTGATGGAACTAATATTATGCATAAAACTACTACTGCTCTTGTGAATTATTGTGAGCATATAGGGGTTCAACTAGCAAGAGATTTTATAGATGATGGAGCTTTGGAGATTTTAAAAGATGCAGAAAAAGTGGCATTTAAGGATGAGATGCCACAAAGGTTATAACAATGACACAAAATGAAGCTATAGAGATATTAAAACAAAACAATCTTCTAAAAATAATAGATGAACCACTAGATATCTACCTTGAGATCCCTCATATTGCTTATATTGAGATCAAAAAAGATGATAGTAAAGCGATTTTATTTACAAATGTTATAGATAAAAAAAATGATAAAACTTTTAAAACACCTGTTTTAATGAATGTTTTTTGTAGTCCAAAAGCAGTAGAGCTTTTTATAGGAGATGCAAATAAAATAGCTTCACAAATAGAGGGTTTGCTTAAAATGAAACCACCCAAAAGTTTTGCAGATAAAATCTCTATGTTTTCAAAACTATTTGATTTAAAAAATGTGCCACCAAAAAGATTAAACAGTCGTGGAGTTTGTCAAGAGGTTATAAAAAAAGGTGATGATGTTAAATTATCAGATCTGCCTATTTTAACCACTTGGGAGCAAGATGGTGGTCCATTTATTACTATGGGACAAGTTTATACTCAAAGTTTAGATGGCAAGATGCAAAATGTTGGTATGTATAGACTTCAAGTTTATGATGATGGGCAACTAGGTATGCATTGGCAAATACACAAAGATAGCAACCACTTCTTCCATGAATATAAAAAAGCAGGAAAAAAAATGCCTGTATCTATTGGAATTGGTGGAGATCCTATGTATATATGGTGTGGTCAAGCACCACTTCCTATTGGGGTATTTGAACTTTTACTTTATGGATTTGTCAAAAAAGAGAATGCTAAGTTGGTCAAATCTATTACAAATGATATTTATGTGCCACATGATGTTGATTTTGTAATAGAGGGATTTGTAGATCCTAATAAACTTAAAATAGAAGGTCCATTTGGAGATCATACAGGATACTATACTTTAGAAGAGGAGTATCCTGTGCTAGATGTTACATGTATCACTAGCAAAAAAGATCCAATCTTTGCAGCAACAGTTGTAGGAAAACCACTACTTGAAGATAAATATATGGGGTATGCAACTGAGAGAATTTTTTTACCACTTCTTAAAACTACTGCACCTAGTCTTATAGATTATTATATGCCTGAAAATGGTGTATTTCACAATCTTATCTTAGCAAAAATAGATGTTTGTTTTCCAGGTCATGCTCAACAAATGATGCATGCTTTTTGGGGTGTAGGTCAGATGAGTTTTGTAAAACATGCTATTTTTGTAGATTCTAATGCTCCTAGTTTAGATGATGATGAAGCTATTACTAAATGGATACTAAATAGATTAAAAACAGATGAATTACTTATTACAAAAGGTGTAGTTGATGCACTAGATCATAGTAGTTGCAGATTTGCTCTTGGTGGAAAATTGGGTATTGACTGTACAGGTGATGAGATAGAAGAATCAGGTATCATACTTTTAAATGATGGGGAACTTTTAGTCAAAACTAGAGAAATTTGCAAAGATATAAAAGATCTAAAACAATACCACACAGATACAAAAAATCCAATTTGTGTAATAAGTGTAGAAAAAAATAGAAGTCAAAAATATTTAGTTCAAGAGTTAAAACCACTTTTCTCACATATTAAAATCTTAGTAATAGTAGATGAAAAAAATAATGATTTAGAAAATCCTTATATGCTAGTGTGGAGAGTTGTAAATAATATAGATGCACAAAGAGATATATTTATAGATAATCAAACAATATGTGTAGATGCTACAAATAAAAACAAACTAGACAATTTCTTGCGAAGATGGCCAGATGATGTGGTATGCACCAAAAGTGTGATTGATGATCTAAGAGAAAGAAAAATCTTAGATATTGATGAACAGTTTATAAAAAAATGGGGAATATTATAATTTGAAGATTAAAAAAGAGTTTAAAAAAGCACTTGAACTTATTAACAATGCTCATTATGTATTGATTGTAACACATATCAATCCAGATGCTGATACTTTAACTTCAGCGTTGGCATTGTCAAATTATATGTTTGAAAAAAAAATCAAACATAAAGTATTTAATAAAACAGATCAACTTCCAAGATCACTAGATTTTATAGATAGATTTGACAAAATCACCAATACACTTCCTAAATTTTATGACTTAGTTATATTTGTAGATTGTGCAAATATCCAAAGAGTTGGTGTAGAGTTGAATAATAAAATCCCTATTATAAATATAGACCATCATAAATCTAATACAAATTTTGGTATAATCAACATAGTTGAACCAGATTTTGCAAGTAGTGCAGAGGTGGTTTATGATTTTTTTAAATACAACAATCTTACAATATCTAAACAAGTAGCAAAAGCACTTTATGTAGGTATTTATGATGATAGCTTGAAATTTACAGCACCAAGAACTAATCTTAGCACTTTTGATAAGATTCACCATCTAGTTTCATTAGGTATAGATCCTAGTCAAATTGCAAATGATCTACTTAAAAGAGATAGTTTGGCAAAATATAGATTGTTACCTAAAGTTTTAAACTCTTTAGAGTTACACTTTGAAGGCAAGGTTGCCACAATATATTTAAAAGATAAGTGGCTTAAACAAACAGGAGCAACATATAAAGAGTGTGATGATGTAGCAAATATGGTGCTAAATATATCAATAGTAGATATTGTAGTTTATCTTAGAGTATCAAATGGTAAAACAAGGGTATCTTTAAGATCAAAAAACAACTGTGATGTTTTAACTATTGCCAAATATTTTAATGGTGGTGGGCATCTATTAAAAGCAGGTTGTGATTGCGACACAACAAAAATAAAAAAAGCAAAAAAAATGATACTAAAACATATAAAAGATAATAAGGGATATAATGAGTAATATTTATATAAAAAAGAAAAATGGTTTTTTAAAATTTGTGATGCTGCTAATCATAGTGCTATTACTTGGAGCAGTTGGATTTGTATCAGTCTCTTCAGAGTTTGAGCAAAATAAACCCAAAATCCAGATTGATAATACCATCTATTGGAATCTAAAAGATGATCTTCATATCACTTTAAGTGATGATTCTGGTATAAAATATTACAAAGTAATATATGATGACAACAATAAAAAAATCGATCTAGCTAGTAAAGTATTAGATGGCACAAATAAAAATATTACTCTAAATATTGCTCCACCAAAACTTGATATGTTTTACAAAAATAAAGATGTCAAACTATATATAGAAGTTGTAGATACAAGTAAATGGAATATGTTAGAGGGTAATAAAGCTACAAAAACTGTGCAGGTTCATATTGATAATAAAAGACCTATAGCAAATGTTATATCAAACTCAAGATATATAAGAAGAGGTGGAAGTGCAATAGTTATCACAAAAGTTGAAGATCCTAATCTAAAAAAAGCATATATTATGTTTAATGATAAAATCAAATTTGATCTAATCCCTTTTTATAAAGATAACTATTTTGTATCATTGATCGCTTGGGATGTAAATATAGAAAATTTTACAAGGGTAAATTTAATAGCTATAGATAAAGCAAATAATAAAACTATCACAAAAATACCTTTTTATATACAACCACTTAGATCTAAAAATGATACTATAAATATAAGCAAACATTTTATTGAAAATGTTAGCACAAATGTTTTAGAACAAATGGATATGAAAGTTCCTGCTGATCTAAAAGATAGATTTATAGAGCAAAACAGAGTTTTAAGAGCAAAAAATATCCAAACACTAAAAGAGATATATACTAAAAATATCGATAAATCATTTGTAAGTGATTTTAACATAAGAGCATTTAAAAGATTAAGAGGTTCAAGAACTGCAGCAGGTTTTGCGGAGAGACGAACATATATTTATGAAGGTGAAGCAATAGATAAAGCTTGGCACTTAGGTATAGATTGGGCTAGTGTAAAACATGCACCTATAAAAGTATCAAATAGTGGTAAAGTTGTATTTGAACAATATTTAGGAATCTATGGAAATACTATTGTTATAGATCATGGTATGGGATTAGCTTCACTATATGCACATACAAGCACTCAAGATGTAAATCTAGGGGATGAAGTTAGAAGAAATCAAAAAATTGCCAATACAGGAACTACTGGTGCAGTTATGGGAGATCATCTACATTTTGGTATTTTAGTTCAAGGTATTGAGGTAAATCCTTTAGAGTGGATGGATAAAAACTGGATAAAAAATAATATCACCAAAACTATACAAAATGCTAAGAAAGAGATAGATAAAAAATAATTATGAAACAAAGAACTATAAACAAAAGTGTAGAAATTGTAGGAGTAGGACTACATAAAGGTGTGCCTGTTAAGATGACTCTTGAACCACTTGAACCAAATAGTGGAATTATATTTTATAGAAGTGATATGAATGTAACTATACCACTTATTCCACAAAATGTAGTTGATACAAAAATGGCAACTGTAATAGGAAAAGATGGTGTTGTAATCTCTACTATTGAACATCTTTTATCAGCAATCTACTCTTATGGTATAGATAATCTTAGGATAGTTTTAGATAATGATGAGATCCCTATTTTAGATGGAAGCAGTAGTGGTTTTTGTATGTTACTTGATGAGATAGGTATCAAAGAACAAGATGAAGTTAAAAAAGCTATTATGATTAAAAAAGATGTAGAGATCAAAGTTGATGATAAATTTGTTAGATTAAAACCTTCAAACCATATTATTTATGATTTTTCTATACTATTTGATCATCCTGCTATTGGGGAACAAAAATATAAATTTGATTATTCAATAGATGAATATAAAGAGAATATTTCTCGTGCTAGAACATTTGGATTTTTACATGAAGTTCAATATCTACAAAGTATAGGATTAGCACAAGGTGGGAGCTTAGAAAATGCTATAGTTTTAGATGAACAAAAAGTTATCAATCCAGATGGATTAAGATATGATAATGAATTTGTTCGACATAAAATTTTAGATGCTATTGGGGATATGGCACTTTTGGGATATACAATGATAGGAGAGTATCAAGCACATGCTGGAAGTCACCATCTTAATCACCTTCTTACAAAAAAACTTTTAGAAGATCCAGCAAACTATGAGATTATAGATTTAGAACTTGCAAAAGAGGAAACAAAAGTTATGCAAGTTGCTTATGCAACCACTTAATATTTTAGGTATCTTTAGATGAAAAATAATATTGAAGTTTTGGTTATATCTATTTCAAATCCTATACTAATAGGTATCTATGAAGATAAAAATCTGATTCAAACAATCTCAAATGAAGGCAAAACAAGTGATATATTGCCTAGTATTTTTCAAGATATTTTAGATCAATACAATATACAAGCACTATATTATGTAAGTAGTCCTGGTAGTTTTATGGCTATCAAAGTTGCTTATATATTTCTAAAAACACTTAGTATTACACTAAATATACCACTTAAAGCTATGGATGGATTTAACTTTAATAACAACACTGCTATTAAAGCTTTGGGAAAAAAATATTTTTTTAAATCAAAAGATGGCAATATTACCACTAAACTTTTAAATCAAGATGATAAACTAGAAGATTTTACACTACCTAATCATATACTTAATCTAAAATGTTTAGATGATACTTTACCACAATACCATCTACCTGCTGTTCATTAAACAATCTTAAAAACTTTTTTAGATAAAATACCCCATAAATATATTAGGAGCATAGATGACAATAACAGTTCCAGCAACAAGTGCAAATTTAGGACCTGGTTTTGATACATTAGGATTAGCTATTAATCTTAGAAATACAGTAAAAATCACACCAGCAAAATTTCATAGTGTATCACTTAAAGGGGAAGGTGCAAAAAATCCAAAACTCAAAGATAACAATATGTTTATCAATATTTTTGATGATTTTTATAAAAACCTTAGCACAAAACCTAGACAATTTAGATTTGAATTTTACAATGAAGTGCCACTTTCAAGAGGTTTAGGTAGTAGTAGTGCTGTAATTATTAGTGCTATTGCATCTGCTTATGCTGTAGAGGGTATAAAATTATCAAAACAAAAACTACTAAATCTTGCTTTACAATTTGAATCACATCCTGATAATATTACCCCTGCTGTTGTTGGTGGATTTACTGCTGCTATTGTAGAAGATAATGAAGTGCATTATATTAAAAAATCTTTACCCAATGATATATGTGCCGTAGTAGTAATACCAAATAGACCTATATCTACAACTATGGCAAGAAAAACTTTACCTTTTAAATATAGCAAAAACGATACTATTTTTAATGTATCACATAGTGCATTGACTACTGCTGCATTTATGAGTGAAAATTGGGAGATATTAAGGGAAGCTACAAAAGATAGAATGCATCAATATTTTAGAATGAAGCAAATGCCTGAACTTTTTTCTGTGCAAAAAGTAGCTTATAAAAATGGGGCATTGATGAGCACACTTTCAGGTAGTGGATCAACATTTTTTAATCTATCATATAAAAAAGATGCTGCAAAACTTATCTCAAAACTAAAAGATAACTTCCCACATTTTAAAATATATAGCTATGATTTTGATAATCAAGGCATAATAGTTGATTATTAAGTTAAATTTAGGTAAAATCGTTGTCTAATTTAAAAATACCTATAAGAACTTGTATATCTTGTAGAGAGAAAAAAGAGAAAAAACTACTCAATAGATATCAATGTATAGATAAAAGTTTAAGTTTATTTAGTGGAAATGGACGAAGTTTTTATCTATGCAATGATTGTATTGAAAATAAAAAAAAGTGCGAGAAAGCTTTATTTAGACAATGTCGAAATAAAAGCAACTATTTTGAGCAACTTAAAAACTTAGTGGAGTAAGAATGGAAGATAAAGTAAGAGTATATGAGATAGCAGAAGAAGCTGGAGCTTCAAGTGCAGAAGTGATTAGTAAAGCAGCAGATTTAGGTTTGACAATCAAATCTGCACAAACTACTGTCTCATTTGAAGATGCTGAAGAGATAACGAATTATATTTTAACAGGAAAAAGTAAGTTATTGAAGAAAAAAGCACCTGCTAAAAAAAGTGTTAAAAAAACAACTCAACCAAAATCAGATAAAAAAGATGAAAAAGTAGCTAAAGATGAAAAAAAATCAACTACAACAAAAAGTAAAACTCAAACTTCATCAAAATCTGAACCTAAAAAAGAGGAAGTTCAAAAAAAACAAACACTAAAACGAAATGAACTAAAAATAGTATCTAAAAAACAACCAGCTAAACAAGAAGAAAAACCAGCTGAAAAAACTATTAAAAAAGATATTGAACAACCTATAACTGAAGAAACTAAAGAGGATATCAAACCTACTAAAACATCTTCAGCTACACAACAAGATGAAGTTAAAACTGACCAAAAAGTAAAATTGGATAAACCAGAAGTAAATTCTAAAAATCCTGATAAAATAGTTCTTAAAAAAAGAGGATTAACTATAGTTAAAAAGAAACGACCTGTTATTAGTCATCCAACAGGAGATACTGCATCATCTAAAAAACAAGCTATGAAATCTATGAGTGAGCTTTTTGGTAATAATCTTGATGATAAACCAACATATACTCCAAAATCAAAAAAACAAATTAAAAAATCTCTACCAAGAGCTCAACAACAAGGTAAAAAACTAGATGTTGAAACTAGTGCAGATTTTACAAATGTAGGGGAATCACTTTTAGGTGAAGAGATTGTTTTACATGATATGAATCTAATGGAAACATCTAAATTCTTACAAGATGAACCAAAGAAAAAACAAAACAATCAAATTAGAACAACTAGACCTAGTGCTTTTGGAAATAGACCAAGAGGATTAAAAAGAGGTAAAAAGAAAAAAAGTTATAAAAGAACAGTTGAAGTTGAGAAAATTACAGATGTTACAATACCTGAAGATTGTAGAGTTTATGAATTTGCAGAGAAAATTGGAGTATCTACAGGTGATGTAATAGGAAAACTATTTATGCTTGGTATGATGGTTACTAAAAATGACTTTTTAGGTAATGATGAGATAGAGATTTTAGGTGATGAATATGATATTAATATCACTATAAAAGATGAGCTTGAAGAGGTAAATTACGAAGATGCTTATGAAGAGGTTGTAGATAAATCTAATTATGTTACAAGACCACCAGTTGTGACAATCATGGGACATGTTGATCATGGTAAAACATCTTTATTAGATAAGATTAGAAAATCAAGAATTGCACAAGGTGAAGCTGGTGGTATTACACAACATATTGGAGCTTATACTGTAAATAAAAATGGCAAAGATATTACATTTGTAGATACTCCAGGTCATGAAGCATTTAAAGCTATGAGAGTAAGAGGTGCTAGTGTTACAGATATTATCATAATCGTAGTAGCAGCTGATGATGGTGTAAAACCTCAAACTATCGAGTCAATAAAAGCAGCAAAAGAGAGTGGTGCTCCAATTATTGTAGCTGTAAATAAAATGGATAAAGAAAGTGCTAATATTGATATGGTAAAAGCTGGTATGGCTGAGCATGAAATGACTCCTGCTGATTGGGGTGGAGATGTTGAATTTATTCCAGTATCTGCTCAAACAGGAATGGGTATAGAAGATCTTCTTGAAAATATACTTTTACAAGCTGAAATATTAGAACTTGAAGCTGATCCAACTGCACTATGTAAAGCAACTATTATAGAAGCTTCTACACAAAAAGGTAGAGGTCCAGTAGCAACAGTAATTGTTCAAAATGGAACATTAAAAGTTGGTGATAGTGTTGTAGCAGATACTACATTTGGTAAGATTAAAGCTATTATGAACGATCAAGGCAAACCCGTAAAAGAGTTAGGATTAAGTTTTACAGGACAAATTGTAGGACTAAGTGAAGTTCCTACTACAGGTGTAGCACTTGTAGCTCAAAATAGTATCAATGAAGCAAAAGAGATAGCAACAACCAGAGCTGAACATGCTAGAGCAAAAGAGTTAAGTAAATCTACAAAAGTATCACTTGATGAGATGGCAGGGTTGATTGCTGAGGGTAAAATCAAAGCTTTACCTGTTATTATCAAAGCAGATGCAGGTGGTAGTTTAGAAGCTATTAAAAGTAGTTTAGAAACTATTAAAAATGATGAAGTTAAAGTTAAAATTTTATCAAGTGGTGTTGGTGGTATAACAGAAGCAGACCTAGCACTAGCAGGAGCAAGTGATAACTGTATCATCTTAGGATTTAATGTTAGACCTACTGGTGTTGTAAAAACAAAAGCAAAAGCTGAAGGTATTGAGATCAAAACATACAGTATCATATATCAACTAATAGATGATATTAAAGATATTTTATCTGGTATGATGAGTTCAATTATTATAGAAGAGAATACAGGTCAAGCTGAAGTTAGAGATACATTTGTAGTGCCAAAAGTAGGAACAGTTGCAGGATGTATCGTAACAGATGGTAAAGTTATTAGAGGTGGATTAGCTAGAATTATTAGAGATGGTGTGATCAAATATACAGGTAAAATAAGCTCTCTTAAACGATTTAAAGATGATGTTAAAGAGGTAGCCAACGGATATGAATGTGGTATTATGTTTGAAAAATTTAACGATATTCAAGTTGGAGATTATATAGAAACATTTATCGAACATAAAGAAAACCAAACTATAGATTAATCTATAAGGGCAAATAATATGAAAGATAAAAGTATAAATCTTCAAAGAACTCAATCACTACTTATGGAGCTTATTCCTGAAGCATTAAGTGAACTAAGTGATAGCAGGATCAACTCTCTTGCTATTACTGAAGTTGATTGTAAAAATGGTAAATATGATGCAAGAGTATATTTTGATGGTAGCGATTATAATAATGCAGAATTAAAAGAGATACAAAAAGCACTAAAAAAAGCCAATAGTAGAATAAAATCTTATTGTTTAAGTAGCACAGGTTGGTATAAATGTCCAAATTTTACTTTTATTAAAGATGATATGATGGAGAAAAAAGCAAAACTAGATGATATTTTTGCACAAATAGCCTCTAAGCAAAAAACAAATAAAAATTAAGCGGAGTTAAAATGGATCTATATGAATCTATAAGATTAGTAGTAGAAGGTGAAGGTTTAAAACTATACGATATAGCAACACTAAATGAAAATAAAACAAATATTTTTAGGATTTATGTTACAAGTAAAGATGGTGTAACTTTAGATCAGTGTGCAAAGATTTCAAATCTAGTATCTCCACTTTTAGATGTAAATGAACCAATGAGTGGTAAATATACACTTGAAGTAAGTAGTCCAGGAATTGAAAGAAAGCTAAAAACTTTAGATCATTTTAAAGCATCTATTGGTGAAAATGTCAAAATAAAAGAGTATTCAACTCAAACATTAAAAGGGTTGCTATTAGATGTTCAAGATGATGGAACAATCACTATAGAAGATGAAGACAACGATAAACAAACTATCAATTTTGATGATATTTTATCAGCTGCAACCTATTTTCAGTGGAAAAAATAAAATAGGATTTATCACAAGCAAATGAGGGGATATTATAATATCTATCATTATGATAACCATAATGAAAATGCCCCTCTACAATCATATCTACATCAACTAAATTATACTTTTTAACTCTACTATTTATAAAATTCTCATTAGAGTCTTTTGGACAAATATCTTTTTGTTTTAACCAAGTATTTACTTTTTTAGATATAAAAAAACCTATATCAAATATATTTAAGATACTTAAAGTCACAGGGCTTCTAAGTATTTTTGTGTATATCTCATATCCAATGGGAGTAAAAATATCCCCATGAGCTAATGAGATTTTTTTATGCTTATATTGTGCTATTAAAGGTTGATTTTCTCTTGAAATAACTTTAATATTATCAAAAAGATTTGAGATATTAAAATCATGATTTCCCTCAAAATAAATAATTTGAATTTTCTTAGATAGATTATTTAGTATATCTATAATCTCTTGATTTTGTTCTACAAAATAATCGATCTGCTCTGCTAAAAAATCAAAAATATCACCCATTAAAAATAGTTGTAAAGTTTTAATATCCCCAGATTGAAGTTTTAATAAAAACTCTTTAAACTCTCTCCTATTGCTATTATAATGAACATCTGCTACAAATATACTATTATCTTCTATTTGCAATGTATAATTACGGCACATAGGCTATTTTAGATATTCCTATAGATTGTTCTAATCCACACATTAAGTTTGCATTGACAACCGCAGCAGATGAAGCACCTCTTAGAAGATTATCGATACTACTACTTATAAAAACTGCATCACCATTTTGTTCCACATACAGATCACAAAAATGTGTCCCGCTTGTATCTTTGATATTTACAGGATTATCTTTTACCCTTACAAATTCATCATCTTTATAAAACTCTTTTAATATCTGTTTAGCATCACAAACCTCATCAAGAGTGATATATATACTTACTAGCATACCTCGTATTACAGGCAATAAACTAGGAACAAAATTGATCTTAGCATCAATATCGGTTAACTCTAAAACTTTCTCTTTTATCTCTGGAGCGTGTCTGTGTTTAAAAGGATTATAAGCAAATGTATTCTCACTAATATTTACAAATGTAGTAGTATCACTTAGTTTTTTACCCGCTCCACTTAATCCACTTTTAGCATCTATGAAGATATTGGTATCTTTTTTCATATATGGCACAAATGGTAAAAGCCCCAAAAGTGTAGCTGTTGGATAACATCCTGGATTTGCTACAAGTTTAGTATTTTTGATTTGATCTTCATAAAATTCAGCAAGTCCATAAGCTGCGAATTTTAGATTTTCTTTATCCTCATGAGGGCAATAATACTCTTCGTAAGTTTCAAGTTTTAGTCTATAATCAGCACTTAAATCTACCACTTTTACATCTAAAGCTAATAACTCTTTTGCAAAAGACATAGATGTTTTATGTGGCAATGCCAAAAATGCTAACTGTGCTACACTTGCTAACTCTTTAGCATCAACTTTTTTTATATCCATATCTAAAACACTATCTAAACTTGGATGAAGTTCAGATACACTTATACCACCTGTTGAATTTGCTACATAAGTGATATTAAAAACGGGGTGATTTATCAAAATCTTTAAAAGTTCAAGACCAGTATATCCACTAGCCCCTACTATTGCTACATCTATTTTTTTCATAAAGTTATTGTAACAAATCTTAGGTTAAAATATCTAAAAGTGGCTTGGCTAAAGGATTTCTTTGCTGTTTGAGTTCCATATCTATATACTTATACTCTTTTGGTAAATTAGTTTGTTTTTTAGTAAAAGCAATAGTTTGTTTAAGTGTTTGTGGTGATTTATACTCATAGATATATAGATTGTTAAAATAAAGTGACAATCGTATCGGTGTAGATATAGCATAAGTGGTAATAATCGCATCGTCATTTAAAATATGTTTTATTAAACCAAAATACTCTTTAGTCCATAAGCTATGATTTACATCACTACTAAATGGATCTTGATATACTATATCAAATTTTATATCACAATTAGAAATATACTCTCTTGCATCTTGGTTATATATTGTAATACTACATCTTTTATCTTTATATTTTAGATTTTGAGATAACTGAATTATCATATCTTTAAAAATATCAAACTCTTTTGGGTATATAAAATCTTTTAGTGATCTAATAAGCTTAATATCTAACTCTGGAGAGTATATATTAACAGATATATCTAAATCTGATTTGATAATATAATATATAGTAGCTAAACTATTATACCCCAACCCAAAACAAATATCTAAAATATTAAGTGTTTTTTTATTTTTATGATAAGCAAAAGATGGGATAATATGCTTATTTAAAGACTCACTTAATGCCCCATCTTTAGTATTATGAAAATTTTGGCTATACTTTTTAGAATATATAGTATAGCTTCCATCAGATGTTTTTATTAAACTACTCTTCAATACCTAATTCTTTGAGCTGTTTTTTAGTTAAAAGTAGTTTTTTATTATCCATTGTTTTCACACCAGCTTTTACAACATAAGCTGCTGTTTTTTTAGCATCTTTTAGTGAATGCATCTTATAAGTTCCACATTGATAAATATTCAACTCTGGTATTTGTGATTTTTTCTCTACTTTTAATACATCTTGCATAGCTTTTTTAACCGCTTTTGCTACTTTTTTTGCTGATGGCTCACCCAATAAACTCATATAAAATCCTGTCCTACAACCCATAGGTGAACAATCAATAATTTCTACTTTTTTGCTATTTAGATGATCTCTAATATATCCTGCAAATAGATGTTCAAGTGTATGGATACCTCTTCCTGTCATTTTTGCTTTATTTGGCTTATAAAGTCTTATATCATATACGGTAATAATATCACCTTTTGAACTTTTCATCTGTTTTGCAACTCTTACTGCTGGTGCATACATTTTTGTATGATCTACTTTAAAACTATCTAGTAACGGCATAGTATTCCTTTAATTTTTTTTTAATTATAACATAAAAAAACCTAAGTCTTATAAGACCTAGGTTTTAATCTACTTATTTAATAAATCTATTTTAATTTATCTGCTCTTGGATAGATAAATACTGCTTTTCTAAGAACACTAATTTTCTTAGGATTTTCACTTGCATAAGCATGTAGCATTACAGTAAGTGGTGTATCTTTTTTATTTGTATCGATCAATCTTTCTGTAGTAGATAATTGGATAACTTTTTTAGATAACTTACCATGTGCTAGTTTAAATGGACTAAATCTATGGATTTGAATCTTACCTTTATATTTACCAACAACCTCAAGATGATAAGTATAATCTTTTCTTTGAGTATTTTGAAATAACAATACATAGTTATTAACTACTCTTTTACCATGATCTTTAATAGAGTAAAGTTTTGTAGTTTTATTTACATTAAGTAGCATATACTCTTTTTTACCACCCATTACAAATAACATACCTACAATAGCTATCAATGCAACACCAAACATAATAGTTCTTTTTCTAAAGAATTTAGTTTTAATACCATGCTCAATTTCATGAGTATTTGACCATTGCACTAAACTCTCTTTACCAAGTTTTCCCATAACAGTTGTACAAGCATCAACACACTCTAAACAGTTGATACACTCTAATTGCATCCCTTTTCTAATATCAATATGTGTAGGACAAACAGTTACACAACTTTGACAAGCAGTACACTCTCCACCTTCTGGAACATCTTTTTGTTTAAATACAACTTTCTCTTTATTTTCGTTGTAAATGTGTCCCCCTCTTGAAGTTGAATATATAGCTTGATATGTATCATCATCATACAATACTGACTGAACTCTTGAATAAGGACAAATATATATACAAAAATCCTCTTTTAAGAATATCACATCATATACTAAAAATAATGCAACACCAATAATAAATCCTATCATTACACTATGATCTGCAGGATGTTGCAGATATGAAAAGAAATCTGCTGGTGGGATAAAAAACCACATAAAATCTGATGCAGCTAAGATAGCTAATAAAAACCAAATAGTCATACCAATCATTCTTTTAGAAGCATTCTCAGGTTTGCTCCAATCTGGTTCTTTTTGTTTATTTTTAATTCTTCTTAAACCTAAAAGTTTACCTTCAATCAAATCTCTATAGATAACCCTAAAAATAGTTTGAGGACATGCCCAACCACACCATGCTCTACCTCCAACAGCAGTTACAGCAAATATTCCTATAAACATCAACATCAATAAAAATGGCATCATATACAACTCTTGCATATCAAATACCACACCTAGTAGATGTAATTGCTTTTTATCAAATGATAACAAAAATAGTTGATTACCATTTATTTGAATAAATGGGACAACTAACGCAAATATGGTTGATATTACATAACCATAATATATTTTTATCCTATATGGTGTCTTTTTTTGAAGTGTTTCACTCATTTTTTCTCCTTAATTTCAAACATACATATTATATATTATTTTAGCTTATAACCCAAATAAATCCATAATATAAAATCTACCATCCAATTCTAAAAAAGTATCATTTTTTTTCACAAGG
>CAJXII010000001.1 GCA_913054415.1 uncultured Arcobacter sp. | reverse complement strand
TAGAAAAAATATTAGAATATTAAAAGTAAAATTTTTGCTTAGAGTGTATTTTATATACAATATCTTCATATTTAAACTCTAAATATTGTGCTTGTAGCATCAATCTATGATAACCTATATATTTAAGTCTATCCTCTTTTGATAGTGTTTTATTTAAGTAGCTATCAGCAATATTATCATCTACACCATATATTGGATCACCTACTAATTTATGACCAATACTATGTAGATGAACTCGTATTTGATGTTGTCTTCCTGTTAGTGTTGTAACTTGTATTAGAGTTTGTTTTGAGATTTGATTATATTGTAGCGGTTCTACTATAGTTGTCGATTCTTTCCCACTAGGATCAACTTTCATTTTTACACCAATAGGTCCATCATCTTTTGTAATTGGTGTTTGAATTGTGATTTTTTTATCGATTTTACCCTCTACATAAGCTAAGTATTTTTTGGTATATTTTTTCTCTTCAAACATAGTTTTTAATACTATATCAGCATATTTATTTTTTGTAACTAATACTAAGCCTGATGTTTCTAAATCTATTCTATGAGCTAGATTTGCTTTTTCTCCAAAATGGTATCTGATCTCATCAAGTAGTGTGTATTGGGTATCTTTTGATATAGGATGCACCATAATACCAGATGGTTTATCAAAAATTGCGAAATCTTTTGTATCAAAAATTGGTTTTAATCCTCTAGTTTGCCCCTCAAAAACAGCAACTTTGACCACTTGACCCTCTTTTAGCTTTTCGCCATTTGAAAATCGTTTGTTATTTTGGTCAAAAATTCTACCCTTTGCTAATAATTTTTGAGACAATGATAAACTAAGAGCAACTTCATCTAGTAAAAATTGTTGAATTTTTTTACCTTTAGTTGCTGGATACTCTTTTAATATAAATGGCATAATAGTTCCTATAATTTTTTTTAAAATATATCATAAATTTATATAAAATTCAAGCGACAAATTTTAAGTAAGATTTAGATATAATTCTAAACTAAAAATTATCAGTAGGATTTTATATGGTTGAACGATATGCAAGAGAAGAGATGAAAAAAAACTGGACACAATATGCTAGATACAAAGCTTGGCTAGATGTGGAAATAGCGGTAGTTAAAGCTTGGAATAAAATAGGATTGATTCCAGATGATGATTGTAACAAAATAGTTAAAAATGCTAATTTTGATGAAAAAAGAGTAGATGAGATAGAGGCTATTACTAGACATGATCTAATAGCATTTACTACAAGTGTAAGTGAAAGTTTAGGGGAAGAAAGTAGATGGTTCCATTATGGTATGACATCATCAGATACAGTTGATACAGCAGTTGCACTTCAGATGAGAGAAAGTCTTAAAATAATCATAAAAGATGTAAAGATGCTTATGAAATCTGTAAAAAGAAGAGCAAAAGAACATAAATTTACTTTGATGATAGGAAGAAGTCATGGGATACATGGTGAGCCTATCACATTTGGGTTGGTTTTGGCAGTTTGGTATGATGAGTTAAAAAGACATCTTAAAAATCTAAAAGAGACTATGAAAGTTATATCTGTAGGGCAAATAAGTGGAGCTATGGGAAATTTTGCTCATGCACCTCTTGAGCTTGAGGAGTATGCTTGTAAAGAGTTAGGGTTAAAACCAGCACCAGCTTCAAATCAAGTTATCCAAAGAGATAGATACGCAAGACTTGCTACATCACTTGCACTATTAGCTTCAACTATAGAAAAATTTGCAGTTCAAGTAAGACATATGCAAAGAACAGAGGTATATGAAGCGGAAGAGTTTTTTGCAAAAGGGCAAAAAGGAAGCTCTGCTATGCCACATAAAAGAAATCCTATTTTAACTGAAAATATAACTGGACTTGCTAGAATCATAAGAGCTTATGCAACTCCAGCTATGGAAAATGTTGCTCTATGGCATGAAAGAGATATATCGCATAGTTCAACAGAGAGATTTTGGCTTCCAGATGCATTTATTACAAGTGATTTTATGCTTCATAGAATGAATAATGTAATTGCAAACTTAACAGTAATGCCTGAAAATATGATGAAAAACTTAAATCTTACAGGTGGGCTTGTATTTTCACAAAGAGTATTGCTTGAGCTTCCAAAAGCAGGAGTAAGCAGAGAAGATGCTTATAAAATAGTGCAAAGAAATGCTATGAAAGTATGGGAAGAGATAAAACAAGGAAAACCTACAGTTAATAAAAAAGGTGAGTCTTTATATCTAAATCATCTATTAAGTGATGATGAATTAAGAAGTAAATTAAGCGAAAAACAAATAAGAGAGTGTTTTAATTATGATTATTACACTAAAAATGTAGATAATATTTTCAAAAGAGTTTTTAAAAAATAGTTTAGTGTTTAGGAGTAAAGAATAATGTCGATTATGATCCAAAAAAGAAATGGAAGAAAAGAGGTTTTGGATATTACCAAAATCCAAAAAAATACAATAGCCGCAACTCAAGATTTAGAGGGTGTCAGTCAAAGTGAACTAGAGATAGATGCTCAGATAAAATTTATAGATGGTATGAGTAGTGCAGATATTCAAGATGCACTGATTAAAACTGCTGTTGAAAAAATAGATATAGATGTGCCAAATTGGACATTTGTAGCTGCAAGATTATTTTTATATGATCTATATCATAGAGTTGGAAAAGTTACACATGGTATAAAAGGTAATGCTTATGGACATCTAAAAGATTATATAAAGTATGGACAAGAGATAGGAAGAATTATACCAGAGTTGCAAGATGGATATGATTTAGATGATCTAAATAATAAAATAGACCATACAAGAGATTTACAATTTAACTATTTGGGTATAAAAACTTTATATGATAGATATCTTATAAAAAATAGTGATGGTGAACCTATAGAGTTACCACAACAAATGTTTATGGCAATAGCTATGTTTTTAGCTCAAAATGAGAAAGACAAACAAGAAAAAGCAAAAGAGTTTTATGATGTTATATCTAAGTTTGAGGTTATGCTTGCTACTCCTACACTATCAAATGCAAGAACAAATAGACATCAACTAAGCTCATGTTATATAGGATCATCATCTGACAATATTGAAGGTATTTTTGATAGCTATAAAGAGAAAGCACTATTATCTAAATTTGGTGGTGGAATCGGTTGGGATTGGAATAGTATTAGATCCTTAGGTGGTGTAATTGATGGGCATAAAAGAGCTGCTGGTGGAACAATACCATTTTTAAAAATTGAAAATGATTTAGCATTAGCAGTAGATCAGTTAGGAACAAGAAAAGGTGCAATAGCAGTTTATTTAGAGCCGTGGCATATGGATGTTGTAGATTTTATAGATCTAAAAAAGAATAGTGGTGAAGAAAGAAGAAGAGCACATGATCTATTTCCTGCACTATGGATAAATGATCTATTTATGCAAAGAATTTTAGAAAACTCTCATTGGACACTTTTTGATCCTTATGAGGTAAGAGATCTTAATACATTAAGTGGTGATGAATTTACAAAAAGATATGAAGAGTATGAAAATGATCCAAATATTACAAAAGAACAGATGGCCGCAAAAGAGCTTTGGAAAAAGATCTTAACATCATATTTTGAATCTGGAAGTCCATTTTTATGTTTTAAAGATAATGCAAACAAAGCTAATCCGAATGATCATACAGGATTTATTAGAAGTAGTAACCTTTGCACAGAGATTTTTCAAAATACAGAGCCAAATCATTACAAAATCAAACTTGAACTTGTAGATGGAACAATAAAAACTTATGAAGAGGATGATATTGTTGTAGTGAATAATGGTAAAACAAAAAAAGCAAATAAAATAACAGCACTTGATAAGATTGATGGTGTTCAAGTATTTATAGTTGAAAAAGAAAAAATTGATGGTAAAACAGCAGTTTGTAATCTTGCTAGTATCAATTTAAGTAAAATAAATAGATCTGAAGATATAAAAAGGGTAGTGCCTACTGCTATTAGAATGTTAGATAATGTAATAGATCTAAATTTTTATCCATTACGAAAAGTAAAAGCTACAAATCTTCAAACAAGATCGATAGGGCTTGGTGTTATGGGTGAAGCTCAGATGTTAGCAGAATCAAATATCACATTTGGATCAAATGAACATCTTAAAAAAATAGATACTATTATGGAAAATATTAGTTACAATGCTATTTTATCATCTTCAAATTTAGCTGTAGAAAAAGGTGTATATCCAACTTACGAAGGTAGTAAATGGAGTAAAGGGATAATGCCTATGGATCATGCTCCTAGTGAAGTTGATGCTTTGATACAAAGAGATCTTTTTGATGCTGGTTGTGATTGGCAAAGTTTAAGAGAAACTGTTAAAAAACAAGGTATTAGAAATGGATATCTTATGGCGATAGCACCTACAAGTTCTATATCAATTTTGGTAGGAACTACACAAGCAATCGAGCCTGTATATAAAAGAAAATGGTTTGAAGAGAATATGAGTGGATTAATACCAGTAGTAGCTCCAAAACTATCTCCAGAAACATGGGCACATTATGTTCCAGCTTATGATGTAGATCAGTTTGATATTATCAAAGCAGCATCTGTTAGACAAAAATGGATAGATCAAGGTCAAAGCACAAATATTTTTATGAGCCTAGATAAAGCAAGTGGGAAATATCTTCATGAACTATACACATTAGCTTGGAGATTAGGATTAAAATCTACATATTATCTAAGAAGTCAATCACCAGAGGCGGCATCTGATGTTGCAGATAGAAGCCAAGAGTGTGTTGGTTGTCAATAAGGAAAAATAATGGAAACAAATAATAAAAAAATCATATATAACCCAGATTCAAAAGAATCATTAAATGATCGTAAAACATTTGGTGGTAATCCAGATGGGATGTTGAATTTTACTAAGCCTAAATATTCTTGGGCTACTGAGTTATGGGATGTAATGGAGGGAAATACTTGGTTTCCACGAGAGGTGCAGATGACTCAAGATGCTAAAGATTATAAGTTTTTAACTCCAGCAGAAAAACGGATGTATGATTTAGTGCTTAGCCAACTAATATTTATGGATAGTTTGCAAACCAACAATATTATGGATAATATGAACCCACTTATTACTGCACCAGAGATCAATGCAATACTTTCAAGACAATCTTATGAAGAGGCAAATCATAGTAAATCTTATGCAGTTATGGTTGAGTCTATCTCAGATAATACAGATGAGATATATGATATGTGGAAAACAGATACACAATTAAGAAATAAAAATAAATTTATAGCTGACTCTTTTAACTGTTATGCTTGGGAACCAACAGATGAAAATATAGTTTTAGGTATGTTTGCCAATCAGATTTTAGAAGGGATGTATTTTTATGCTGGTTTTGCATCTATATATGCACTTGGTAAATCTGGTAAAATGCTAGGAAGTTCTCAAATGATTAGGTTTATCCAAAGAGATGAGGTTACACATCTATTGTTATTCCAACATCTAATATTAAGCACTAAAAAAGAGCGACCAGAACTATTTACCAATGAACTTGAAGCAAAAGTTAGACAGATGGTAAGAGATGCAGTTGAGATAGAATCAGCTTGGGGATCATATATCACTCAAGGGCAAATTCTTGGATTTACTGATGCTATTATTAAACAATATATCCAATACCTAGGAGATCAAAGACTTACTGCTGTTGGATATGAACCAGAATATGGGGTAAAACATCCAATACCTTGGGTAGATGGATATGCTTCATTTAATGATCAAAGAACAAACTTTTTTGAAGGAAATGTTGTAAACTACTCAAAAGGTAGTATCGATTTTGATGATTTTTAATTTTTAACTTTTTGTGCTATAATACATATTATAATTTGTATAAGGATTTGATATGAACAATTTATTTTATAGCTCAAAAGAGATGTATTCTTCCACTCATCTTATCAGACACAATAAAGAGGTGTTTGATAAGATATCTTCCAATGAGATTAGTAAAGCTGTTATATTACGGGATGGAAAGCCTAGTTTTATTTTAGTTGATTTTGATAAATATGAAAAATTTATGATAGCTTATAATAAGATGCAAAAGAAAAGTAGTAAAGAAAAGCAAACTACAAAACAAACTACAATACAAACACAAAAACAAGAAACTCAACAGATCAAAGAGCCAAAAGAGATAAAAGAAAAAATAAATCCTGCAAAAGTAGTTCCACCTACACCAAAAGCACAAGATGATATTGTAGAGGATGAAATATCTATAGAAGAGGAATCTGTTCAAGAAGATATTTTAGATAAATTAGGTTTTGATGATGAGTTTAAAAAAGAGATTGAAGATAAATTAGCTCAAACAAAACCAACACTTAAAATCAATACTTTACAAACTAAAAAGCAAGATGATAGTAAAAAAGTTCCTCTAAAAGAGTTTTGGGAATAGATATGATAACAACTGATATTTTAATCATAGGAAGTGGCGGTGCTGGACTTAGTAGTGCCATAAGTATAAAAGAGCAAGATCAAAACTTAGATATTTTAGTTTTATCAAAATCTGATCCAACATCTGCTCAAACAGCACAAGCTCAAGGTGGGATAAATGCTGTTTTAAATAGTGAAGATTCAGTAGATGATCATATAGAAAATACAATACAATCAGCACATAAAGTAGCTAATATTCAAGCTATAAAATTTATGTGTCAAAATGCACAAGATACAATAATGTGGCTTGATAGATTAGCAGTGCCATTTTCAAGAGATGAAAAAGGCAATATTGCTCAAAGAAAATTAGGAGCAGCATCTTTTGCTAGAGCTTGTTATAGTAGTGATTATACAGGATTGAAAATTTTACATACTTTGTATGATAGAGCTTTACAATATGGTGTAAAGTTTTTAGATAGTTATATGGTTTTGGATCTAATTGTAGAGGATCAAACAATATATGGAGTAGTAGCACTTGATATCAAAACAACTCAAGTTATACAAATATTAGCTAAAAAAGTTATCTTAGCAAGTGGTGGATATGGTGGAATATATCATAACCATAGCACAAATTCTACAGATACAACAGGGGATATAATATATAAAGCCTATAAAAATGGTGTAAAATTATCAAATCTTGAATTTATACAATTTCATCCAACATCTTTAGCAAAAAACTCTATACTTATTAGTGAAAGTGCAAGAGGTGAGGGTGGATATCTAATTGATGAAAACGGTAATCGTTTTGTAGATGAGTTGCAAACTAGAGATATTGTAGCAAGAGAGATTTTTAAAAAACGAAAAGATGGGCATAAAATATATCTTGACCTAAGACATATACCTAAAGAAAAGATTGAACAAACAATGCCTCAAGAGTGCAAGTTGATTAAAATTTTTACCAATAAAGATCTGCATAAAGATATTATAGAGATAAAACCATCTGCACACTATAGTATGGGTGGTATTAAAGCTGATATAGACTCTTCTACAAATATAAAAAATCTATATGCTATAGGGGAGTGTGCAAATAGTGGAGTTCATGGAGCAAATCGATTAGGTGGAAACTCTTTATTGGAGATTGTAGTTTTTGGTAAAAATATTGCTAATAATATAGTAGTTGAAAATAAAGATTTAGAGCAAAAAGAGTATAAGCAATTATTAGAAAATCAAAATTTAATAGATCGGATTTTTGAGTATGAAAATAAGATAAATTTTTATGAATATAAAGATTTGCTTGGTGATATTATGTATGATCTATGTGGTATATATAGAGATCAAGAAAGTTTGCAAAAAGCTTTGAAGCAAATTGTAAATATTGAAAAGAAAATACCACAAATGGGAATAGGCAATAAAAATAAGATTTATAATACAAATCTAAAAGAGTTCCTTGAGTTTTGTGATATAGTAAATCTAGCTAGTCTTATTGTAAAAAGTGCATTGCAAAGAGAAGAGAGTAGGGGTAGCCACTATCGATTAGATTTTCCAGATGAAAATCAAGAATATGAAAAAGAAACTATATTAGAATATAAGGGTAATATATGAGATTAACTATTGCTAATAAACAATATACTCTTGAAAAAAAAGTAGATACACTATTAGAGGCACTAATAGATATAAAAAAATATCAAGATAATAGCTTAACTTTTAAAAGTGGTTGTAGAAGCGGTGTATGTGGTAGTTGTGCAGTAGTTGTTAATGGCACAGAAAGATTAGCTTGTATCACAAAAGTATCAAATGATGATATAGTAGAGCCTTTGAGAAATTTACCAGTTATAACAAGTCTGGTAACCACTAATAACCATATTGGAAATTTACTAAATAAAGCTCAAAATAATATTGGCAATATCAATAATGATAATATAACTAAAGCTGATGAAGAGAAAATAGATAAAGTAAGTAGTTGTATTTTGTGTAGTAGTTGTTATAGTTCTTGCCCTGTGTATAGTGTCAATAGTGATTTTATAGGACCTTTTGCATTAACTCGTGCTTATAGATATATAGAGGATAAAAAACTAGAACAACCAAAAACTATAATAGATAATATACAAAAAAATGGAGTTTTTAGTTGCACATTATGTGGTAATTGTAATATGGTATGTCCAGAGCAAATAGATATAAAAGGTGCTATTATGCAACTACGAAATAAGAGTGTTCAATATGGTTACTCAAATCCAAATTTGATAACTGATTTTGGCGGTGGTTTAGATTTTGGATTTAATCCAAATCAATTTTAGGGATATAACAAAAAGGATAAATATGTCAAATATATCTGTAATAGGAGCAGGCAAATGGGGTCAAGCACTCCACTATGCTCTTAATAATAAACAACAATGTTCAATAACAAATAGAACAGTTAAACAAATAGATAATTTTGTATCGTTAGATAAAGCTTTAGAATCAAAATATTTAGTAATAGCAATACCAGCACAAAGTATTAAACAATGGCTAAAAGAGAATTTTATTTATAATAATCAAAAAATATTAGTAGCATCAAAAGGGATAGATGCAAATAGTGGAGAGTTTTTACAAGAGATTTATGAGCAGTTTGTTCCAAAAGAAAACCTAGGATTTATCTCTGGGCCATCATTTGCAGCTGAAGTGATAAAAGGTTTACCTACTGCTTTGGTTATTAACTCAAGTAGTCAAATATTTTATGATCAATTTAGCTCTTTTTTCCCTGATTTTATCAAAACATATTATAGTAGTGATGTGATTGGAGCGGAGATAGCTGGTGCTTATAAAAATGTCTTAGCAATAGCAAGTGGAATATGTGAAGGGTTAGAGTTGGGAAATAATGCTAGAGCTAGTTTAATCTCAAGAGGTTTGGTTGAGATGAGAAGATTTGGGCAATACTATAAAGCTGATGACGAAACATTTTTAGGATTAAGTGGGGCAGGGGATCTATTTTTGACTGCTTCAAGTCCTCTAAGTCGTAATTTTAGAGTAGGGCTTGGTTTGGCTAAACACAAAACATTAGATATGATCTTAGAAGAGTTAGGAGAAGTAGCAGAAGGGGTAGCCACAAGTCAAGCTATATATAAACTTGCTTTGCAAAACAATATATATACACCAATAGCAAATGAGGTTAAATATATACTTGAAGGGAAAAATGTATTAAAAAGTTTGGAGGATCTTTTAAAATAGTGGTCTCCCCATCAGGACTCGAACCTGAATCTACAGCTTAGGAGGCTATTGCTCTATCCTGTTGAGCGATAGGGAGATGGTGATCTCGGGCAGACTTGAACTGCCGACCACCACCATGTCAAGGTGGCACTCTACCACTGAGTTACGAGATCTTAAATTAAAGATTTGAATTGTATCATAATCAAAATAAATTTAAATTGATTATGATACTAAAATTATCTTTTTGCTATAGTAGTTAGCTCTTTTGTGATATATGTTGGGTGGATAAATACTGCATTGTGTAGTTCAGTATTATAATATTGGCAATCCTCAAGAAGATCAGAAACTTGTAAAACAATCTCAGCTTGAGGATGGTATTTTTTAGAAGCAAAAATTAAAGTATTATGTCCAAAACTATATGGCATACATATCCAAAAATCTTTTCCTATAGTTAAAATATCTTTTTTTACTTGCTCTATATTTTTATATACAAATACACTAGGAGCTACTAATATCCCTTTTGTAGGCTCTAGTGATCTATTTATATTTGCCATTTCTAGTTGACTGGGAGTTGATTTTGTATATATAATAATATCAAATTGTTCATCACAATCTTGAATATTTTCTTTATATGTTATATCTTTACATTCATGTTTTGCTATCTCATTTTTAAAATCATCTGATACTTTACCTACGATTAAAACTTTTTTAATATCTTTATGTGAACACATAGGTATATGTATCATCATCTCATCTAATCCAAATTTTTTTCTATAATTTGCATCTTGCATATCTAACCTTTTAATTTTTTAATTTTTAATTAGATATAATAGCGAATATTTTTTAAATATACATAAAAAAATAGATGAGGTAAAGATGAATACATTTGATAAAATAAAAATATTTTGTGGTAAATTTAGAATAGTTCTTGGTGTAGTTCTTGTAGCTTTAGGGTTTTATTTCAAGGCAGAAGATCAATTTTATAATTTATGGTTTGCATTAGGAGTTATCCCTTTTACTGCTGGGATTACAGGATTTTGCCCATTATGTATAATTACTAAAAAATGCACAATATAATAAAGGAAAAATAGTGAGCTCAATTTCATATAAAGATGCTGGAGTAGATATAGATGCTGGAAATAGTTTTGTAGAAAATATAAAACCATTTGTGAAATCTACAAAAATTGATGGAGTATTAGGTGGTATTGGATCATTTGCTGGTGCATTTGAATTACCAAGTGGTTACCAAGAGCCTGTGATACTTGCAGGAACTGATGGTGTTGGAACAAAACTAAAATTAGCAATCGATTCTAAAAAATTTGATACAGTAGGTATCGATCTTGTAGCTATGTGTTCAAATGATCTTATATGTAATTTTGGAGAGCCTTTGTTTTTCTTAGATTATTATGCTACAGCTAAACTTGAAGTTGATGAAGCTAGTGCTGTTGTCCAAGGTATAGCACAAGGTTGTATAAGAAGTCAATGTGCATTAATAGGTGGTGAAACTGCTGAGATGCCAGGTATGTATAAGTCAGGTGATTTTGATCTTGCTGGTTTTTGTGTAGGGATTGCTGAAAAATCACAAATGGATAGGGTATCAAAAGTAAAAGAGGGCGATGTTCTTATAGCACTTCCTAGCAGTGGTATCCACTCAAACGGTTTTAGTTTGGTGCGAAAGCTTTTATTTGAAAAATTAGGTATGAAATTTGAAGATGATTTTAATGGTAAGCCACTAATAGATACACTTTTAGAGCCTACGAGAATATATGTAAAAGAGTTTAAAGATTGTAAAGAAAATATCAATGCACTAGCTCATATAACAGGTGGAGGAATAGTTGAAAATCTTCCAAGAGTATTACCTGATAATCTAAAAGCAGTAGTTTATAAAGATAAAGTAAAAGTATTGCCTATATTTGAACTTATGGGAAAATATGTAGAAGAATCAGAGATGTTTAGAGCTTTTAATATGGGTGTAGGTATGATATTTGTAGTAGATCCTTCACAAGTAGATGAGGTATTAAACAAAACTGATGGATATATTATAGGTGAGATTAAATCTGGAGCTAAAGGGTGTGATTTATTATGAGTTTAGATCAAATATATCAACTTAAACATGAATTATGGTTAAAAATACTTTTTAGTTCATTTGCTCTAAAAGAGGAGAAACATAAGTCTTATATTTACGATATGGCAAATATCGAATTTAGACATATGAAATGGTTGTCAAATAAATTAAAAGATGAAAATATAGAATATAATTACAACAAAGATGATTCTATAGATATTCAACAAAATAGCTCATTTGATTATTTTCACTATATTATAAATCAAATCAAACAAGTTATGAAATATTATGATCCACAAGATCCACTATATGCAAGGATATTAAGTGATGAGTATTATTTTATAAGTGTTTTAGAATCTTGGCTTCAAGATAAATCAAATGATTACAGTATAGATGCTTTTAATAAACAAAGAGTTTATGAAGGTAAAAAATTAGACAAACTCTCAACTGATGCTTTGACTATATTTTTATTTGAAGAGACATATAAAGAGTATGAACTAATTTTAATATATGCTTATATGCAAAACTATACAGATGATATAATTCAATACAATGTTTATCAGGATTTGGTAGATGAATCACAATTTCATCTTAAATCATTTGGTAATATGTTGGCTAAAATGGGATTGTTATCTATTCCTAGAAGTTTATTTAAAGAGTTGTATCAAAGAATTGATATTAAACAGTTTTTAATCGATGGTATAGATGAGGAAAAAGCTGCGAAAGAGGAGTGTAAAAAATTAGCTGAAGCTATTGATGACGAAGAGTTATCTAAATTTTTTGATTTTATTAATTATCAAGAAAATTATCATATAGAACTTATGGAGAAAACTTTAAAAGTTTTCTCTTAATGTTCTATATATTATAGTTCAGCTTCGTGATCAGCTAAATAGTTAGCTACACCATCTGTTGTAGGTTTCATACCTTCATCACCTTTTTGCCAACCTGCTGGACAAACTTCACCATGTTCGTTTGTAAATATCATAGTATCTACCATTCTTATCATCTCATCAATATTTCTTCCAAGTGGTAGATCATTGATTACTGCATGTCTAATTGTTCCATCAGCATCTATTAAAAAACTTCCTCTAAGTGCTACTCCACCATCTAAAAGAACATCGTAATCTTTAGAGATTTGTTTTGTTAAATCTGCAACTAATGGGAAAGTAACTCTACCGATACCACCTTCATTGATTGGAGTTTCTCTCCATGCAAAATGTGAAAATTGACTATCTACTGATACACCAATTACATTGATACCTCTACTTTTGAACTCTTCTATTCTATGAGAGAAAGCAATTATCTCAGATGGACATACAAAAGTAAAATCTAGTGGGTAGAAAAATAAAACCGCACCTTTTTCACCTAAATTATCCATCAATTTAAAATCATCTACTATTGAACCATCTGCTAATACAGCTGTTGCTGTAAATTCTGGAGCTTTTTTTGTTACTAACATTGTTAATCCTTTTTATTTTGTTTTTGTGATGGAATTATATAGCAATAAAATTAAATATTTATTAATAAATAATACTAGAAGATAATTATTATTATTCAAATAGATAATATTCTATATAATTGCACTATGAATAATTATACAAATATATTAAGAACACACAATTTAAAAGCAACACCGCAAAGGATAGAGATATTGACTTTGATAGAGTCATTTGGTCATATTAATATAGATACACTATATGAGAATATAAAACATAAGTATCAATCTATATCATTAGCTACTATATATAAAAATATAAATGCAATGATAAAAGAGAAACTACTTTTAGAGGTAAAATTACCAAATCAGAAATCTGTATATGAGACAATCAAACATAATCACTCTCATCTATTGTGTAACAAATGTCATAATATTATAGATATAGATGTAGATATAAATAATATCATAGATGATATATCGAATAAAAATCAATTTAAAATCGATAAAAGTGATCTAGTTTTATCAGGAATTTGTAAAAATTGTCAATAATTTATTCAAATTAAAGTAAAATTTAATTTTTTATATGATAAAGTTAATCAACTTAAAATTAGGAGATTAATATGGCAGTAAAAATTACTGATATTTGTATTTCGTGTGATGCTTGTTTAGATGAGTGTCCTACTGAGTCAATTGTTGATAATGATGAGAACCCAACTGGGGAAGATATCTATTATGTAAATGCTGAAACATGTTCTGAGTGTATTGGTAGTAATGATAGTCCAGCTTGTGCTGAAGCATGTCCAACTGAAGGTTGTATTGTATGGGATAACCCTACAACTGATGGTGCAGTTGATGGACAACCTGTAGTAGAAGATTAATTTTTATTAAAAAATTGATTTTTCAAAAGGCAAGAGATTAATTTCTCTTGCCTTTTTTTTATTTTTTAGATATAATGTGCGACTTTAATAAAATAGAAGGATAAAATAATGGAACAAACATTATCAATAATCAAACCAGATGCAGTAGCTAAAAATGTAGTTGGTAAGATTTTAGACAGATTTGAAAGTGCAGGGTTAAGAATCGCTGCAACAAAAAAAATACAATTAAGTAAAGCTGATGCTCAAGCATTTTATGCTGTTCATAATCAAAGACCATTTTTTAATGACCTTGTAGAGTTTATGATCTCTGGACCTGTAGTTGTATCGGTTTTAGAAGGTGAAAATGCTATGGCAAAAAATAGAGAACTTATGGGTGCTACAAATCCACAAGAAGCTGAACCTGGAACAATTAGAGCTGATTTTGCTGATTCTATTGATGCTAATGCTGTTCATGGAAGTGATAGTTTAGAAAATGCAAAAATTGAGATTGATTTCTTCTTTGCTCAAAGAGAACTTTGCTAGAAATTTGTTGAAATTATAATGAAAATAGATTTTAGAAAGGTGCCTTTACAAAAAAAAGATTTTTTAATTGAATCTAATTCAGTTAAGTTTTTAGGTAGTTTTAGTAAAATATCATCAAAGTTAGTAGATATTAATTCTAAAATAGAAGGCAATGTAGATGTTTCTTGTTGTAAATGTGGAGAGGAATTTTCTAAATTATTACAAGAAAACATCAATTTTTTATTGTGTGATGGGTTATATACATCAGATGATGAAAGAGATCTTGATAAAATTATAATAGAAGTAGAAGGCGGTGTAATTGATTTTGAAGAGTTACTTCAAAGTGAATTAGAATCTTTTCGTAGTGATTATCATATATGTAAATCTTGCGAAAACAGTGATACAAAACTCGATATCGAGTTTTAATTTAATACAAAGGATAAGATATGGCAGTACCAAAGAGAAGAGTGAGTCATTCAAGAAGTGCAAAAAGAAGAACTCACTATAAAATTACTTTAAAAAGACCAGTAAAAGATACAGATGGGACATGGAAAATGCCTCATAATGTAAATCCAACTACAGGTGAATATAAATCATAATGCTAAAAGTAGCGATTGATGCAATGGGTGGCGACTTTGGTTGCAAACCTATTGTAGATGGATTATTATTAGCCTTTAAAAAAGATAGACATTTTGAAGCTATCTTAGTAGGCGATAAAGATGAACTTCTACCTTTAATTCCTCATAAATTTGATTCAAGAATAACTATTTTACATACTACTGATGTTATTAGTATGTCAGATCATGCAACTGATGCACTAAAACGGAAAGAGAGTTCGGCTTATAAAGCTATTGAACTAGTAAGAAATGGTGAAGCTGATGCTTATGTAAGTGCTGGGCATAGTGGTGCTAGTATGAGTTTAGCTACATTAAGAATTGGAAGAATTAAAGGTGTAAGTCGTCCTGCTATTGCTACATTGATGCCTACAGCAGATAGCACTACTTTAGTGTTAGATGTTGGAGCAAATGTAGATTGTGATGCAAATAATCTTAAAGAGTTCGCTATTATGGGACAAGCATATGCTGAAGATGTTTTAGGTATAGATAGCCCTTTGGTTGGGTTGTTATCAAATGGTGAAGAGGAATCAAAAGGTAATGAAGTAACTAAAAGTGCTTTTTCATTATTGGAACAATTACCAAATTTTATAGGTAATGTAGAGGGTAGTGATATTTTCAATGGTTCAGTAGATGTTGTTGTTTGTGATGGATTTGTAGGTAATATTATGTTAAAAACTGCAGAGGGTGTTGCAGATACGATTGGAAAAATTATTAAAAATAATTTAAGAAGATCACTTGTATCTATTACTGGTGCAGTTTTGATGAGAAAAGTTTTCAAAAAATTAAAACTTAAAGTTGATTATGCTGAATATGGTGGAGCTCCGCTTATTGGGGTAAAAGCACCTGTTATTATTGCTCATGGAAAATCAAATGCAAAAGCTATTAAAAATGCTATTTTCCAAGCTTTACACTCTGCTGATTCAAATCTAAGTGATGATATAGAAAATAGTATTTCTAAATATAAGGGATAAAATATGTATGCTTCGTTTAAATCAATAGGTGCTTATATTCCAGATGAGATCAGAACAAATCAATGGTTTGTAGATAGGATGGATACAAGTGATGAGTGGATTACAAAAAGAACAGGGATCAACCAAAGACATATTGCTTCAGATGATCAAACTACAAGTGATTTAGGGGCAAATGCTGCAAAGATTGCTATTCAAAGAGCTCAATTAGAACCATCAGATATTGATCTAATCATCTGTGCTACTATCTCACCTGATTATTTTTGTATGCCATCAACAGCTTGTCTTATAGCAGAAAAGTTAGGTATTAGAGATACTATGGCATTGGATATAAGTGCAGCATGCACAGGATTTATCTATGCTATGCAAACTGCAAAAGCATTTATAGAATCTGGTATGAAAAAAAATGTATTAATCATAGGTGCTGAAAAATTAAGTTCAATTATTGATTATACAGATAGAACTACTTGTATGCTTTTTGGAGATGGAGCAGGAGCAGCAGTTATTAGTGCTACAGAAAATAAAGATGAAGCTATTTTGGATATCCAATGTAGTGCTGATGGTAGTATGCAAGATCTACTTTTAACTCCTGGTGTTCAAAGTCAAGAGAAACCTTTTATGCAAATGAAAGGGAATGAAACATTTAAAGTAGCAGTAAGAACACTTACTAGTGATGTTAGATCTATTATGGAAAAAAATAATCTTACCAATAAAGATATCGATCTCTTTATCCCACATCAAGCTAACTATAGAATTATCAAAGCTGTAGGTGATGCTTTAAAATTTGATGACCATCAAAAAGTGGTTACCGTTGCAAAATATGGTAACACTTCATCTGCATCTATTCCTATGGCAATAAATGAATGCTATGAAGATAAAAGAATGACCAAAGGTGATATGATATTATTGGATGCTTTTGGTGGTGGACTTACTTGGGGATCTGCATTAGTAAAATTTAGTGGAAACTAAATTTTACATCTGTAACTTAATAGATTTTTTACTTTTGAATAACACTATAATTTTAATGATAGGCAATCCTTACAAGCCCCTTATTTAATGGTTTTATAACAAATTTTCAGATACCATTAATTCCATAAAATATACATTCAACTTTAAAGTAGAGCTAAATTAAGGTACACAATGTGCCTTAGATAACCTATATGCATAAGAGGAAAAAGACAATGGATAAAAATTTACAAATAAGAAACTCAACAACAGAATTTTTAATCTTTACATCTCAAGCTGGTGAAAATAGTATTGAAGTTAAAGTTGAAGATGAAACTGTTTGGCTAACTCAAAAGTTTATTGCCAAGTTGTTTCAAAAGGGCAGAAGCACTATAACAGAGCATTTAAAACATATTTTTGAAGATGGTGAACTAGATGAAAAAGAAGTATGTCGCAATTTCCGACATACTGCAAATGATGGTAAAACTTATACTACAAAATATTATAATTTGGATGCAATAATCTCTGTGGGCTATCGTGTAAATTCCAAAAAAGCTGTAGCAAAAAACTATTTGTCAAAAGATGAGTTAGAATCATTAGGTAGAGTTGTGAGTGCTTATCTTGACCTTGCAGAAGAAAGAGCAAAAAGAAATATCCCTATGACTATGGAAGATTGGGCTAAACGACTTGATATGTTTTTAGAATTTGATGATAGGCAGATACTTCAAAATGCTGGAAAAATAACAGCACAAATTGCGAAAGATCATGCACTAAGTGAATATGAAAAATATAGAGTTATACAGGATAAGCTGTATAAAAGTGATTTTGATAGACTATTAGAGAAGTTATAAGTATTACTCCACTAATAAATATTTAAACTTAAACAACGCTCTAATTTTAAATTTGATATAATAACATAGATTTTACAAGGATAATTTAATATGATTTTAATGATAGATAACTACGATAGTTTTACATACAATATTGTTCAGTATTGTTTAGAACTTGGAGCTAATTTAAAAGTAATAAGAAATGATGAGCTTACAGTTCAACAAATTCAAGAGTTAAACCCTGAGAAAATTATTATATCTCCAGGGCCTGCTACACCAGATGATGCTGGAGTTTGTCTTGATGTAATTGATAAACTTGGAAAAAATAGCACTATGCCAATACTTGGTATCTGTTTAGGACATCAATCTATTGCGCAAGTATTTGGTGCAAAAGTTATAAAAGCAAAAAATATGATGCATGGTAAAACTTCACAAATAGAAGTGATAAAAGATGATATAATATTTAAAGATTTGCCAAAAACTATGATTGAAACTAGATACCACTCTTTAACCGTTGATAAAAATAGTATCCCATCAGATATAGTGGTTACTTCAAAATCTTTAGATGATGATGAAATTATGTCATTGAAAATCAAAGATAAAAATATTTATGGAGTGCAGTTCCATCCAGAATCTATTATGTCAGAATATGGACATGAGATACTAAATAATTTTCTCAAAATATAGTATTATGAATAATCTACGATATAATCTTATATTTGTTGGGTTGTTATTTTTAAACTTTTTAGTATTGCTTTTCAGTGCTAATGATTTTAGTATCTCTTATGGTGAAGCAACAATCTTTTTTCAAAACAATACACTTCTATCATATCTTATAGATATATCTACATCTATTTTTGGTCAAAATGATATAGCATTAAGATTACCATTTATTTTATTTTATATAGGAAGTGTAATCATATCATATCTACTTACAGATGATTACTTTAAAAAACAAAGTTATAGGTTAATTTTGATAATAATTTTTATGCTTCTTCCTGGTGTTGTAAGTGCTGCTTTACTTGTAAATAGTGCGATAATGGTTATATTTTTTATTCTTTTGTATCTTTATTTATTTAAATTGACATCAAAAGAGCATTATTGGTTGTTAGTAGTTATGTTGTTTATTGATAATTCATTTGCTATTATGTATCTAGCTTTGTTTTTTTATTCATTAAAGAAAAAAGACAATATGTTACTAATCGTATCATTAATCCTTTTTGGTATATCTATGCAGATGTATGGGTTTGATAGTGGTGGAAAACCAAAAGGTTATTTTATCGATACATTTAATATGTATGCATCTATTTTTTCCCCTGTAATATTTTTATATTTTTTCTATACACTTTATAGGATTGGGATCAAGGGGGAAAAAGATCTATATTGGTATATCTCTTTTACTGCTTTAATTTTTTCACTTATTTTATCACTTCGACAAAAGATATTAATAGATGATTTTGCCCCTTTTGTTGTAATATCTATCCCTTTGATGGTAAAACTTTTTCTACACTCATATAATGTAAGACTTCCTAGATTTAGAAAAAATCATCAAAGATTTGCTATATTTGGGTTGTTGATATTGGGTTTAAATTTTTTAATTTTAATTTTCAATAAACCATTATATTTTATTTTGCCAAATCCAAATAAACACTTTGCGATAAAATATCACTTTGCAAAAGAGTTAGTCTTATATCTAAAAGCACATAATATACATAAAGTGTTGTGTCAAGATTATAAACTTCAAAAACGGCTAAAATTTTATGGTATTGAAGATGGTAACAAGATATATGTAACATCTATTTATCATAAAGATTATCTACCTATAAAAATTAAATATCTCAATAAAACAATCTACACATATTATATGGATGAACATTCTTTTAAATTCAAAAACAAAAATGTTACTAAACTAAACAGTCAAGATTAGTAGTATAAATTATATATTGGTTTTGTGTTAATTATAATCTAAAAAAAGATAAAATTGATAAATTAAATTCTAACAAGGGGAAAGTATGGCACAAAAAGCAATACGAGAATATGATGGTAAAGCATTATTTTCTAAACAATGGGAAAACTATTTTAGTGGATTTCACTATGGTTTCAAATCTGTTCTAGTTACAAGTGGGGCAGAGTTATTAGAAAAAGCAAATGAGCATGGTTTTGAGTGGTTAAAACAAGAACCATTAGTTGCAAAACCAGATATGTTATTTGGTAAAAGAGGAAAAAATGATCTGGTTTTATTTAAAACAAATAAACCAGGAGATGTAACAGTAGAGGAAGCTGCTGCTTGGATAGATGAAAAGATGGCACATACAACTACTTTACTTTCAGGTCAAAGTGGTCTATTAACACATTTTATTGTTGAGCCATTTACTCCACATACCCAAGATCAAGAGTATTATATAAGTGCTACTTGTGTTGGTGAAGATGATGTTCTTTATATGTCAGCAGAAGGTGGTATGGAAGTAGAAGATGGTTGGGATGAAAAAGTTAATGAAGTTGTAATCTCAATCGATATGAGTGATGCAGATATGGAACATGCAGTAAAAGCAAATGTTCCTGCAGATATTCCAGATGAAAATAAAGCTAGTTTTACAGCATTTGCTATAGCATTTTTCAAATTCTACAGAGATATGAATTTTGCATATCTTGAGATAAATCCAATAGTTATGCTAGATGGTAACAATATGGCGATCTTAGATCTTGTTGCTAGACTTGATGATACAGCAGGATTTTTGATGAAAGATGTATGGGGAGATATTGAATACCCTACAGCTTTTGGTATGGAAGATCAATCTGATGAAGAGAAAGCTATTGCTGAAGCTGATAGTAAATCAGGAGCGAGTTTAAAACTTACTATTTTAAATCCAATGGGTAGAGTTTGGACTATGGTAGCAGGTGGTGGAGCATCTGTTGTTTATGCTGATACTATTGCTGATTTTGCAGAAGCAAATGGTGGTTCAATTGCAGATCTTGCAAACTATGGTGAATATAGTGGTGGGCCAACTACAGGTGAAACAAAATTTTATGCTGATACTATTTTTGATCTTATGACAAGACATAAAGATCCAAAAGGGTTAGATAAGATACTTATTATTGGTGGAGCTATTGCTAACTTTACAGATGTAGCAAAAACATTTACAGGTATTATCCAATCATTTGAAACATGGGCAGAAAAATTAAAAGAGCATAATACTAAAATTTATGTAAGACGAGGTGGACCAAACTATGAAAAAGGTCTAAAAGATATCGAAGAAGCAGCTAATAGATTAGGTTTAAGTATAGAAGTTTACGGACCAGATACTCATGTAACTGATATTGTTAGAATGGCATTAGAGAAATAAGGGGATAGGATGAATAAATTATTTACTAAAGATACACAAGCAATTTTTTGGAATAACAACAAAACTGCAATTCAAAGAATGTTGGATTATGATTATACAATCAAAAGAGAAACTCCATCTGTTGCTGCTATAGTTGCACCTACAAGTGGAAATAAGTTTGAAAAATTCTTCTATGGTCCAGATGAGATTATGGTTCCATTATACAAATCAACAGCAGATGCAAGAAAAGATTTTCCTAATGCTGATGTTTTACTAAACTTTGCTTCATTTAGAACAGCTTATGATGTTACTATGGAAGCGGTTGAGATTGGTGGATTTAAAACTATTATGGTTACAGCAGAAGGTATCCCTGAAAGACTTGCAAGAAAAATGAATAATACTGCAAGAAAAGCTGGTGTTACAGTAATAGGACCTGCTACAGTTGGAGCAATCTCTCCAGGTGCATTTAAAATAGCAAATATTGGTGGAACTATTGAAAATATCGTAAGAAGCAAACTTCACAGATGTGGATCTTGTGGATTAGTTACAAGATCTGGTGGATTATTTAATGAGCTTTCAAACATCATAGCTATCAATGCAGATGGTATCGCAGAGGGTGTTGCTATTGGTGGAGATAGATTTGTTGGATCTGTATTTATTGACAATATGCTTAGAATGGAAAAAAATCCAGATGTAAAATATATGGTGCTTTTAGGTGAAGTTGGTGGAACAGAAGAGTATAAAATTATAGAAGCTATCAAAAAAGGTGAAATCACAAAACCTGTAGTTGCTTGGTGTATAGGAACTATTGCTAAACATTTCTCTTCAGGAGTTCAATTTGGTCATGCAGGAGCTAGTGCAAATGCAGATGCTGAAACAGCAGCAGCAAAAAATAAAGCTATGGCAGAAGCTGGTATCTATGTGCCAGAATCATTTAATGATCTTCCAGCAACAATCAACAAAGTTTATACAGAACTAAAAGAGAAAGGTGTAATTCAAGATATTGAAGAGCCAGAGATGAATGTATGCCCTAAAGTGCGAAGAAGCAAACAATTTATCTGTACTATCTCTGATGATAGAGGTGAAGAAGCAACTTATGCAGGATTCCCAATATCAAGTGTTGCTACTCCTGATACAGGAAAAGGTATAGGTGATGTAGTATCTTTACTTTGGTTTAAAAAACAATATCCAAAATGGGCTACACAATTTATTGAAACAGTGATGAAAACTGTTGCTGATCATGGTCCAGCAGTTTCAGGAGCTCACAATGCAAAAGTAACAGCAAGAGCTGGTAAATCTGTAGTTGAGAGTTTGGTTACAGGACTTCTTACTATTGGTCCTAGATTTGGTGGTGCTATTGATGGTGCAGCAAAATACTTTAAATATGCGGATGACAATAACTTAACTCCAGCAGAATTTTTAGGTTATATGAAAAAACAAGGTGTGCCAATTCCAGGTATTGGACATAGAATTAAATCACTTAAAAATCCAGATTTAAGAGTAACAGGTCTTATGAATTATGCAGCAGAGCATTTCCCATCAACTCCACTTCTTGATTATGCAAGAACAGTTGAAGCTCTTACAACAAGTAAAAAAGAGAATCTTATCCTTAATGTTGATGGAACTATCGGTATTTTAATGGTAGATATGTGGAGAGCATTGGGTTATCCTGAAAGTGAGATTGATGAGTTTATCGAATCTGGAACATTAAATGCTTTCTTTATTGTAGGTAGATCTATAGGATTTATCGGACATATCTTAGATGAAAAAAGACTTGCTATGCCTATGTATAGACATCCAATGGATGATATACTTTATGATGTGCAAGTTGCTGAAGAGATATAATCTCTTTGCAATATATCTAAGCTTAGTCATTCCACTTTGGGGTGACTTTTTTTATATATAAAATATTGTGAAACGACAAGCAGTTTCTTTACTTGAACTTATCTTTGTAATCTTTTTAATATCTATTGTTTTATCATTAGCACAATATAAAAATCATATCTCCAAACTAGAATTAGCTACTAAGAAACTTATATTTTATATGAAATATACTAGATATAAAGCTATGTTTGATAATAGATATAGTGTAGATGATGATATGTGGTTTAAAGAGAGATGGACTATCAAATTTCAAAAATGTTCCAAAAATATAGGTGGGTTATATTTTATAGTTTTTAGAGATCTTAATCATAAAGGAAGCCCAAATAAAATAGAGTGTTTAAAAGATCCATTAAGCAATAAATATCTATATAGTCATTATGATTGTGATCCATCTCAAGATGAAAGTAAATATATACTGCTAACTAAAGAGTATGGTATTACAAATATAGATATTAGCTGTAATGATACATCTACATTGGGACAGATTAGTTTTGGATATGATGGTAGGGTCTATTCAAGACTTGGAACAGATCCTGAAGATATTTATAAATATGAGATTAAATCAATATGCACTGTCAAATTAGAAGATAAAAATGGTAATTTTTCTATTATACAGATCAATCCAAGAACAGGTCATATATCAAGAGTTAAATAGATTAGTTATTGCCTATCCCATATTTGTAAAAAACTCTTAATATCTATTGTAGATGTTTTTAGTTTTGCAATATTAGCGATATTTAGAAGATTGTTAGATGCAGTTTGCAAATTATCATTTACTATTAGATAATCGTATAGATTTAGATCTTGTAGTTCTTGTGAAGCATTTTCTAAACGAACTTTTATAGTTTCTTCAGAATCAGTTGCACGATTGATTAATCTACTTTCTAACTCATTTAAAGTTGCAGTAGTAATAAATACAGAAGTGGTAAGATAATCAAGCTTTTCTTTTACTATTTTAAACCCTTGTACATCGATATCAAAGATTACAAGTTTTGATTCTTCCAAAGCTTTAACAATAGGTTTTAAAGATGTTCCATAGTAGTTATCATGAACTTTTGCCCACTCAAGAAAATTATCTTTTTTGATATCCTCTTCAAACTCCTCTTTTGTTACAAAATAATACTCTTTTCCATGTTGCTCACCATCTCTTGGAGATCTTGTAGTTGTAGATATTGAGAAATAGTAGTTATCTATATTTTTATATAGATTTTTTAATAAAGAGCTTTTCCCACACCCACTAGGTCCTGAAAGTAGTAAGATTGCACCTTTATTTAATATCTTTTTCATTATAACTCCATTTTTAGTTGTAACTCTATCTCTTCGCTATTTGTTAAAGCATCTATAATGTTTTGATCAAGTTTATTAAGTAGTGGAGAAAGTTCATTGATAGAGTATTTATTTAGTATAAGTTTAATAGGTTTTTTTGATTCATAGTGGTAACTATTTACTTCATCTATAGCTTGGTCTATGATTTGTGCTAGATCGTGCCAATCATCTTCATTATCATCTTGATTTTGATTGGTAGCATTTGTTTGAGGTTGTATTGAAGATGTATCATCTAATATATTTTGGATATTGCTTAGTTCATTTGTGTCCAAAATCCCACCATTTGTTACAAATGAACTAGGGACAATACTCTCATCTGTTTCATTAGTTATCTCATTTGATATATCATCTGCTAATGTTTGTATATAATCTATAGATTGTTGAGATTCTTCATCATCTATTGAAGTTGTAGTATTATCTTTGATACTATCTATATTTGTTGTGATTTGATTGATTTGTTTGGTTAATATAGTTAATAGTGAAGATGGTAAAAATGGTTTTTGTATAACAAGATCAGCTTTTGGTTTATAATAATCTACATCTTTTGATATGATAATAAATCTATTTGTATCACCTTTTGATAACTCTTCATTATATAGTTCATCATCTACAACTACTAAATCATAATCTACACTATTGTATTGAGTATCAGTAGATATTGTGATTTTGATATCTAATTTATGTGAAACTAGATTAAAAATCTGTTTAATAATAGCAGTTTTAGTTAATAGTAATAGATTCATAACTCTTTCTTTATTAGTTTATTGTCAATTAGTTCATATATTATATCACATTTTTGAGCAATTTTTTCTTCATGAGTTACTAAAATCATACCCGCATCATTTTTCTGTATATAATCAAACAATACATCCATAAGTTCAAAAGCAGTTGTGCTATCAAGATTTCCTGTTGGTTCATCAGCAAAAATAATATCTGGTTTTTTTGTAAGAACTCTAGCACAAGATAATCTTTGTTGTTGCCCACCACTTAGTTCCCCTATACCTTGAGTCATAACATGGTCAATTTTTAGTGCTTTTAAGATATTATGATCTATTGGTTCATCTGTAAGCAAACTAGCTATCTCTAAATTTTCCATAGCATTAAAGCCTCTAAAAAGATAGTGTGATTGAAAAATGATACCAAAAAAATCTCTTCTGATATTTAAAATCTCTTTTTGTGATAGATTAAATATATTCTGGTCATTGAAAATAACCTCTCCACTAATAGGAGTAAGTAATGAACACAATATATTTAATAGTGTAGATTTACCGCTACCACTTGATCCCATAATAGCAATAGATTGATTTTTGTGTAGTGTTAAGTTGATATTATCAAATAGATCATAGTCAAAGTGATGACTAATATTATGTGCTTCTAATAAGATATCTGAAGAGTGATCTGAAGTTAGGTTATTCATTTTCACTCTTCATTTTATATCTATTTTGCCATTTGTGCTGCTACTTCAGCTGCAAAATCTTCCTCTTTTTTCTCGATACCATCACCTAGTTCAAATCTTACATATTCAACTAAAGTAATAGAAGAATCAGTATCTGCAATAGCTTGTGCTACTGTTTTTTTATCATCTAATACATATTTTTGTGTTAAAAGTGCATGAGTTGAATCTAATTGTGTATTATCTTCAATCCATCTAGCAATCTTACCTTTTAAAATATTATCGATAATTTTTTCAGGTTTACCTTCTGCTAATAGCTCAGCTCTCATTTTTTCTTTTGCTGCTTCTATTACTTCATCAGATAATTGAGACATAGAAACATATTCAGGTATATTTTTTTCATGCTTACCTAATCTTCTTAACTCTTCATTCTCTTTCTCAATATCAGCAATAATAGCTTTATTTTCAGATTCTACAAATGCAGGATCTAAATCTGTATAGCTAATAACTGTTGGTTTCATAGCAGCTGCATGCATACCGATATTTTTTAGTAGTGCTACTGCTTTCTCTTTTGCACTTTCATCACAAGTTGCAGCTAAAAGAACTCCCACTCTTTTGTTTGCATGAACATAACCATTTACTACACCTTTGTCTGTAGCAACTGTGATCATTCTTCTTGCAACTATATTTTCACCAATAGTAGCTATATTGTTATTAAGATACTCTTCAAAATTTGTTCCATTAATAGTAGTAGTTAATAACTCTTCAGTAGTTGAAACACCTGTTGTATCAATATGCTCTGTAATCTCTTTTGTTAAAGCGATAAAGTTATCATTTTTAGCAACAAAGTCAGTTTGAGCATTGATCTCAGCCATTGTAGCTTTTGTGAAATCATCATTGATTTTCATACTAATCAAACCTTCAGCAGCAACATTTCCAGCTTTTTTAGCTGCTTTTGCTAAACCAGATTCTCTTAAATATGCCATAGATTTATCTATATCACCATCACACTCATTTAAAGCTTTTTTACAATCAAGCATCCCTGCACCAGATTTTGCTCTTAACTCTTTGATTAGTTTTGGAGTTGCACCTGCCATTTACGCCTCCTTAGTTTCTTCAGTTGCTTCTGCTTCAACTGCATCAGATTCTTCAGCAACAGCTTCTTCAACAACTTGTGCAACTTCCTCTTCACTTACTTCAGATGCTTCTACTTCAACACCTTCCTCTTCAGCAAGTGCTGCTTTACCTTCATTCATAGCTGCTGCCATCTCTGAACAAAATAATTGAACAGATCTAATAGCATCATCATTACCTGGAATTGGATAATCAACTAAATCAGGATCACAGTTTGTATCAAGTGGTGCAATTACTGTAATTCCTAATCTTTTAGCTTCTAATATAGCAATTTTTTCTTTAACTGCATCTATTACAAACATCATATCAGGTAGTTGTTTCATATCTTTTATTCCACCTAGATAATCTTCAAGTTTTGATTCTTTTCTAGTAAGCATTAAAGCTTCTTTTTTAGTAAGTAGGTCTAATTGCCCCTCTTCTCTCATCTTTTTGATAATCTCAAGTTTTCTGATAGATTTTTTCATAGTAGGGTAGTTTGTAAGCATACCACCTAGCCATCTGTGATTTACATAAGGCATACCACAAGATATAGCTGCATCTTTTACCGCTTGACTTGCTTGTTTTTTAGTTCCAACAAAAATCATTGTTTTACCTTCAGCTGCCATATCTCTTACTACATTGTAAGTGTATCTGAAGTATCTAAGTGTTTTTTGTAGATCTATAATATAGATATTTTTTCTTACACCGAAAATGAATTTTTTCATTTTTGGGTTCCATCTTCTTGTTTGATGTCCAAAGTGAACACCACATTCTAGTAGGTCTTTCATTGTAACCATAATTGTTCCTTCTTTTGTCTTTATAGACAGATTATTTTGGGGTTTGTATTCCTCTGTAGCCATTCACAGATATAAATCTGCAACCCTTTTTAGAATTGCTACATGTGAGTTACCTTATTAAAAGGATTGAGATTTTATCTAAATTTAGTTGAAATTTTCCTTATGATATATAAAAGGGGTTTAGAATTTAAAAAAATCTATAAACAAACTCATATATCTATTTGTCTTAGATATTTTATATGAGCTAATTTTTTCATTTTTATAGTTAAGATCCTCAAAAGTATAAATATCACCTTTTTGATCTATAATATTAGTATCCATCCCAATTTTTGGTCGCATATAAACTGTAGTATTGTCTACATCATATCCTAAAAGAGGAACAACGCTAAATCCACTATCTCCTACGCAAAGTGGTTTTTTAACCCTTGCACTTGCATTTGAAAATGAAGTGATACCAGCTATAACTTCACTATTATCATACAGTCTTTTATCTTGTTGTTTGATAATATTAAGTAGATAATATACAGTGCTATAAACAGCTGCATCACCTAAAGTAACAAATGATACTATATGATTTGTTTGAAGTGTATTTTGTATTATATTCACTTGGGATTGCCAATCCTCTTTTTTAAAATGCATAGGGGAATAAACGGCAACTATTGGTTTATCAAAATTGTGTTTTTCCATAAGTTGTTTAATAATTTTATATGTCATAGATTTTTTAAAACTATGGTCATCACTTTTTGTTGGTACACAAATAGCATCACTATTTTTAAGAGCCTCTAGTGCTTTTACAGTGATAAGATCTATATCACCTGGCCCCAAAGAGACCATATATAGTTTCTTATCCAAGTTTTATAATCTCTTCTTTGATATTATTTAATATAATATTTTGTGTAGTTTCTAACTCTATTAGATTAAATCTTTGTGCTTTCGTTTGTGTTGGAACTATTGATGTAGTAAAATACTCATTTAGTTCATTGGTTATCTCTACCATATCTTTAATATAGTGATTACCACTTACTAACAACATAGGGATAATTTGAAGATTTTTGATTTTATCTTGTTGCATTTTTTGAATTAGCCTATCTTTAGTAGCATAATAAGCAAAAGCACCTTCAAGAGAGCAAGTATAGTTTGTATCAGAGATAAATTCTAAAAAATTTGCACTATAAGTAATAGATTCAATTCCACCTAATTCTAATGCTGGAGTTCCATGTATTATATATAGATTTGCTACATTTTCTTGTGTAACTTTTTGATCTAAATCTTTTAGAAATAGTGTAGTATCTTTTGTTTTAGTTAATATTGCATTTGTATATCTAATATTAGCAGGGCTAAATTTTTTAAACCCTTTGACAATATTTTTGATAACTTGATGCTCATCAGTTGGAAATAAATTAACAGATACAACTATAATATTTCTATATCCTAGCATATCAATGTCAGCCAAAGTTTGTGGTAAATTTTTATAAATTACACCATCTTGTGCTAATTTTTTGATCACCATTCTTGAACTAAATGACAAAAATACTTCATATTGCTCAAAATTTTCTTCAACTAATTTCTTTAGATCAAGATATTTGTCTTGATCGATAATTGATCCAAAACAAGACAACACAATAGCCTTGTCTTGTTTATAGTGTCTATATCGTTTCATCTATATAGCTTTGCAGTTATTTAATCTTTTATCAAAGAATATATTACATTTACCACTATTAAATGCCTTTACTCCAGCTAATACAGCTAAATCTACAAGTGGTTCAAGGATAACAACACTCATATATGCTACACCAAATGTCCATATTTCATGTAAATTTTCAGCTCCAAAACCTTGTCCATACAATGCCCAAAAAGCAACCCAAGATACAATAGAACCTTCCCAAACGATAGACATTTTTAACATTTGAGTATAGCTAATATCTTTATATGCTATATTTTGTGGGATAATCTTTTTAGCCGCATAGTGTAAAACCAACATACTAGCTAAAAGTGTTGTCACATTGATACCATATTGTGGAAGATCAAATTGTGCAAAAAATAAACCTTGCACTAAAAGACCTGTTGCTAATCCAATAGCTGCTGGTGCTATTCCAAATACTAAAAATATTGTTGTTCCAAGTATTAGATGAACTTCACTGATGCCTATTGGATAGTGTGGTAATACTTCAAAACAACAAAATACAATTATTGTAGCTATAATACTTTTTAATACAAGAGATATTACTCCGTATTGTTTAATATTTTCTATAGCTAATTTTGCTGTTGCACCTAAAACACCTGCCGCTGTTCCATAACTTAAGAGCATTTTTGCTCCGCTTACTACTCCTGCTTCTATATGCATAATTTTTCCTTTTTGTTTTATTTTTTAATATGATTGTTGTAATAGCACCAATGGTGGCGAATTATTTTTTCTATCATATTCAAATGCTTTTATATGGTATTGATACTTTACATCTACATTGCATAGTTTATGAATAGTAGAATACATAGCAATTATTGCTAGTGAAAAGTATCGTTTACCTAAACCTTTGAGATGTTTCATCTATTCAACAGTCACACTTTTTGCTAAATTTCTTGGCATATCTACATCATTTCCTAATCTTATAGATACCTCCATAGAAAATAGTTGTAATACAACTAACATCTCAAAAAATTCATTCATATAATGTTTTGTTTTTTCCACTTTAATAAAATCATCAGCAAGTTCAAAATCTAATGGACTTATAGCACAAATAGTGCTATCTCTTGCACTTAATTCCTCTACATTTGATTTGATTTTGTCATAATATAGATGTTCTGGCATAAGTGCTATAGTAAATAGTTCAGGATCAGCTAAAGCTATTGGTCCATGTTTCATCTCCCCTGCTGGATAACCTTCAGCATGTAGATAACTTATCTCTTTTAGTTTTAAAGCACCCTCTAGTGCCAATGGGAAGAAAATATCTCTACCAATAAAGAAAAAACCATGTCCGTGAAGATATCTTTTGCTCAATCTTCTACATTTTTCATGTAAAGAATCTTCCACTTTTAAACTATTTGGAATAGTTCTTAAAATATCTATATTTTTGGCAATCTCTTTTTGCGGAATATTTTTTTTAAGTTGAGCAAAATATAATGATAACATCCATAAAACTACTGTTTGTGTAGAAAATGCTTTGGTGCTAGCTACACCTTTTTCTATACCTGCTCTTGTAAGTATTGTAAAATCAGCAGTTCTTGTCATAGATGAGTTATCTACATTACAAACTGTAAGTGTTTTTAAAGATGCTTTTTTTGCCATTTTTAAAGCTTCTAGTGTATCTGCTGTTTCTCCACTTTGACTAATAACGACAAATAAAATATCTTTAGTTAAAAGTGGTTGTTTATATCTAAATTCACTAGCTATCTCTACATTACATCTGATTTTTGCTACTCTTTCAAAAAGATAAGAAGCACTAAGTGCAGCATGATAACTTGTCCCACAAGCACAGATTTTAATCTCATTGATCCCATCTAAAATCTTATCATCTAGCTCATCAAAAATAATATGCTCATCATCCATTCTGCCTATCATAGTATCTGTTACTACATCTTTTTGCTCATATATCTCTTTTTCCATAAAATATCTAAAACCATCTTTTTGAGCTGATTGTTTTGAGCTTGGAAGTGTAGTCCAATTTACATCAGTATTAAATACAACTCCATCAGGTTTAGCAACTCCATAAACACCATCTTCTAAATAAGCTACATCTTTTGCTATACCTATTAGTGGAGCATCAGATGAAGCAAATAATATCTCTTCGGAATTAAGACCTTTTGCTACAGCTAAAGGGGAACCATGTTTTATAAAAAATATTGTATTTGGTTCACTTTGAGTTATAAGAAGGATAGAGTAGGCACCTTTTAGCTTTTCAATAGTATCTTTAAAAGCTTTTGTAGCATTTTTATCTTTGTTGAAAAAATATTCAAAAAGATGAACTATAACTTCAGTATCTGTTTGAGATACGAACTTATGTCCTTTTTTAATTAGATCCTCTTTTAACTCTTTATAATTTTCTATGATACCATTATGCACAACATAAGAGTATTGCCCAAGATGTGGGTGAGCATTTAACTCTGTTGGTTTACCATGTGTTGCCCATCTTGTATGACCAATACCTACTGATGGTTTATTTGCATCTGTTGAAAAATTTGATTTTTTTATTTTCTCTTCTAAATTGACAATTTTACCTATTGCTTTAAAATTAGCAAACTTTCTATTTTGAAAAATAGCAATACCAGCACTATCATATCCTCTATATTCTAGCTCTTTTAGGCCATCCAATAAAATCTTGGTTGGTTCTTGCTCTCCAATATAACCTACTATACCACACATATTATCTCTCTTGTTATTGTTTAATTTGCTATATTATATCTAATAATCATATAAAATGTTTTAAATTTCAAGTAAATTTTGATATCTTAACTTTCGCACCTAAAACCAAGTAATCTTTGAGTAATATCCCTTAATGTACCGATTATTGCAGTAAAATCCTCGTTTCTATTGACAACTTCTTCTATTTGTGCTATTTCATCTAAAATTGCTATAAATGTTTGCATAGCAATTGCAA